>CAZBUZ010000025.1:0-1243 GCA_964495205.1 uncultured Pseudomonadota bacterium
ATTCAATCCTTTGAAAAAGCGCCCCCAACGCACATGTTTTGTCCAAAAATCAATCGGATGTTTTAAAAGATCGAAGAGCCAAAGCGATTCTTCACTATCAACAGAATAAATCACAAAACTTGCACGCCCATGAATGAGTTTTTCATCCAAAAATAACCAATACCGACTATCGCGACTGTTTTTACGACTATCCCCCATCACCCAATATTTACCTTCAGGCAACGTAAAGGGTCCAAAAACATCAACGCATCGCTTACCACCAAAATCAAAACTATAACTTGGCGTAAAAGGATAATCCAGTTCATATTTTTTGGTTTCCCATTGACGCACCACATCTTCTTCTGTTAAGGAATAAAAGGGCTGTTTCTCCAGCGGCAAAGAGGGATCAAAGGTGTAGCGAACTGTTTTTTGGGCATATCGCAAAAATGACGGAACTGGAAAAGGGCCAAAGGCCTCCCCATCATAAAACCCAACCGATTTTTTGACCTTAATTAATGGGTATGGGTTCACATAGGACTCGCTAAGTTTTTTGCCATTACGATAAATGACCGTTTTGCCGTCTTCAAGTCGTCCTTCAATGGTATCACCCGGAACGGCAATCACACGCTTGACCCAATTATCAGGCCCAGCCTCAAGACCGAGCAAAGGAATAGGAAAGCCAACGTACCGTTGCCATAAATAACGCAAGCCGCTTGCTTGCCCATATGAATATTCTGGGTTATCAAAAATAACAAGATCTCCACGATCTGGTTGGCTAAACAGATAGGCCATCTTATTGCCCCAAATACGATCTCCAACCAAAATAGTTGGCTCCGCCGAGCCCGTTGGCACATGGTATAAGCCAAAAATAAAATTTCTAAAAAGGATAGCGAGCACAAAAGCCACAACAACCGCTTCAACCCACTGCCGCCAAACAGGTTTGGTTATTTCCCGTAATTCCTTAAATACCGCCTTAAATGACGTAAGGACTTGCTTATACTCCAAACGATCAGCAACCTCATCGCCGCTCAATTTTTTTATGCAAAGATCAGCGATCAGTAAAAGCTCATGCCCTTTTTTATATTGCTCCGTTCTGCCTCGCGATTTCCAGGACTCAACAGTACTCTTAAATCCTGCAACACGTTGTTGATACCGCGCGGCAAGAATCTTAAATGATTTTTGTAACTTATTCATACCCTACCTTTGCTTATTATGCCGTTTTAACCCGTAACCACATCTCTTCGATCTTCCTCAATGGAAGCTC
>CAZBUZ010000025.1:1283-14061 GCA_964495205.1 uncultured Pseudomonadota bacterium
ATGTATCAAAAATAGTTTAGTAAATAATTCTTCATTTGGGAAAAGCGGCAGATCTGTAAAATATTTTTGATCAATATCTTCATAAGAGAGCTTGTTTACCGGATTACCACCATATTCATTAAAATGATAGGTGCACCACGCACGAGAAATCATAAAATTAATAAATTTGTGTACCCAATCGGCTTTTTTACTATGAACCGGGATGGCAAAATTTTCAATGACATACATGCTACCCGAACGAGGAATATTAAAACCAAAATGAGAACTATCATCGTCCAAAATCCGCGGCACATAACGGCTCGATGTCACCGCACAAGAAATAATGCTACCCTCAAGAAAATAGCGCAAGCCAAAATTTGTATAACACTCCACCCATTGCTTTTGGTCAACCAATAAACTTGCTACTGCTGCCCAATCATACTTATTCAAATCTCTAATTTTTCCCAACAAATAGTGCGCCGCTATTAAAAACACTTCACGCGGATCATCAAACATGCAAATTTTGTAAAGCTTTTTCACCAATCCCATACGCATTAAATCTTCAGGATTCTTAAATATGTAGTCAAAACTAACCTCAGCGTCAGGATCTTTTAACAAAAGTTTATCGTAAATAATTCCGTAGACACTCCAGGTCAATGGTACTGAATATTTATTACAAGGATCAAAATAATGATTCAACAATACGGGGTCTAATTCACTAAAATGAGTTATTTTTTCATGATCAATTTTTTGCAATAAGCCGTCTCGTCTCAATAATTCAACCATATAATCAGATGGAGCAATCAAATCATAGCCAACACCTTCATTGATTTTAAATTTAGCGTATAACTCTTCATTTGATTCGTAATATTGTACGTGTACTTTGATCCCCGTTTCTTTTTCAAACTCTCTAATGGCATCAGGAGAAATAAATTCGGTGAACATGTACACGTTGATTGATTCCTCTTCTGCAAAAAAACGTAAGGCTTTAGGCAGGTAAAGGAAAGAAAGCAAGCCCACTAAAAAGACTATCGCTATAACAATCTTATTTACAATACGTCGCAGGGTAAATGAAGGCTCCCACCATTGATTCATCATAAAGTCTCACTCAAAATAACAAATAACAAAATCACTCAATCGTTTGTCACGATGCGCTCATGCCGTTTTAACGCGAAGCCAAATATCTTCTACTTTCCACAATGGAAGCTCATTATGCATAAGCTCTAGTTTTCCAAACAATGCATCACTTGGAAAAAATTGTAAATCGTCCAGGCTTTTATCCAAAACATCCTGATAAGACCCTTGGTTCACCGGATTGCCACCATACTCATTAAAATGGTGCGTACAACAATGCCGAGAAATCATAAAATTTATAAATTTCTGCGCCCAAGCAACCTTTTTACTTGCCGCCGGGATCGCAAAATTCTCTATCACCCAAAAACTGCCCTTTTGAGGAATTTTAAAACCAAATCGCCCATTAGTTACATCCAAAATATTAAATGCATATCGGCTTAACGTAAGGGCAAACGAAATAATACTGCCCTCTAAAAAATATCGTAACCCAAAATTAGTATAACACTCAACCCACTGTTTTTGATCAACAAGTAAACTCTCGATAGCCGTTAATTCGCTTGTTCCTAACTTTTTTGTTTTACCAAACAAATAATACGCAGCAATCAATACAACATCTCGAGGATCATCAAATATACAAATTTTGTATGGTTTTTTCACCAAAGCCATGCGCACTAAATCCTCAGGATTTTTAAAAATAAAATCAAAAGCTACATCTCCCTGAGGGTCCTGCATATTACTTTTATCATAAATAATACCATAAACGCTCCACGTCAAAGGAACCGAATATTCATTATTCGCATCAAAATAATGGCCCAGCAAGCGCTTGTCCAATTGAGCCGTATGCGGCATTTTTTTGTAATCGATTTTATGCAAGAGCCGATCGTTTTTTAAATATTCAATCATGTAATCAGATGGGGTTATCACATCATATCCAACACCACCATTCATCTTAAATTTTGCGTAGAGCTCTTCGTTGGATTCATAATATTGAATATTAACTTTAATGCCAGTTTCTTTTTCAAAAGCACGAACCGACTCAGGAGCAACAAACTCGGTAAACATATAAACATTAATAAACTGCTCCGCGTCTTCACCCCAATGTATCAAAACCGGAAGGTAAAGAAAAAACAGCATAACAACGAGGAAAAACGCCGCCACTAATAATTGATTTATTATGCGTCTGCCTGTTATCACAAAGTTGTCCCTAATCACCCGAAATAACTTGATCAACAACATTAAGCGATAAAAGAGTCAAAACCAACACGCTGCTCAAACCAAGCAAAACGGCAGATATAGCATTAATAGTTGGATCAACACCAGCTTTCACCATGGAATACACGTATACCGACAAGGTTTGCACTTTGGGTCCGGAACAAAAAAATGCGATCAAAAAATCATCTAATGATAAGGTAAACACAAGCAAACCAGAAGCAACAATTGAAGGCATCAACAATGGTATTAATATTCTTTTAAACGTTTGCATGTAGCTTGCTCCTAAATCCAAAGAAGCTTCGGTTAAAAATGGATCCAGTTCTATAAAGCGCGCTCGAATAATGGGAATAACAAAGCCAAGTCCAATCAACGTATGGCCTATGATCAAACTACCATAGCCGAGTGGAATTTGCGCAAATGTAAAAATGCTCAGCACACCAATTGCCAAGATAATATCAGGCAAAAGAATATTGGTGTAAAACAAATTAAAAAGCACTTGAGTCTTCCACCATTTATGAGCAACAACAAAACAAGTCCCTATAACTAAACTTAACAACGTCGCGCTACAAGCAACAATGAGCGATGTTTTTAATGCATCAACCATCTCTGGAACATGCCACATCTCTCGATACCACTGTAATGAAAAGCCGCCCCAGCGCATGGGGGTCTCAGACTCATTGAAAGAAAACAGAACCATGATGATAATCGGCAAATATAAAAAAAAATACACCATGGTCACAAAAACTGGTTGCATTAACTTAAAAAAATATTTTTTCTTTTCGATCATAATATTCTCAATTAGTCACCATTACCAATGATCACTCATTATATCAACAGCTGCTTTTTTCTGGCGCTTACGCATCGATGCTATGTTCTTAATCAGATAGCTCATCACAATTAAAAGTATCGGAACCATAATGCCTAGGATTGCCAAAGCAGCACCAGAACGCCAATCACGCGATCGCAAAAATCGGTCAACAATCACACTGCCCCAAAAGGCATATTTTGAACCACCCAACAATGATGGAATGGCAAATTCACCAAAAGATGGAATAAACACCAATAAAAAACCAGCAACAACACCGGGGAAGGACAAGGGAAAAACAATACGCTTAAAGGTTTCTTTTTTATCCGCTCCCAAGTCGGCCGAAGCTTCCAACAATCGCTTATCCATACGCTCCAACACGGCATAAATCGGAAAAACCATAAAAGGAAGATATGCAGAAACCATGCCAATTAAAATCGTTAGATAATTATTAAGCAGATGAAAATTTTCAGAGATAAGGCCTGAATGATAAAGAAAACGCGTCAAAAAACCATTTTTCTCTAATAAAAAAAACCAGGCATACACCTGCACCACAATGCTCGTCCAAGATGGTAGAATAAGCAAAAAAAGAAAAAACATTCTCAACCGATTGCGCACCTTAATCGCCAAAAAATAAGCCAAGGGATACGCAATCACCAAGCAAATAATCGATGTTACCAGCGCCAAAACAACCGAGTTCAAAATTGCCAGTAAAGCACGCGATTGAATAATTTGGCGATAATAACTAAAAGTCAAATGACCAAGATAATGTCCAGGAACAAACTCAAAAAAGCTGTAAAACAAAAGAACCCCAAAGGGCAAAAAGAGAAAAAAATTCTGCCACACGAGGGCTGGACATGCAAGCAAAAAAGGTATTTCTTCTGCGAAAATCCGTCGCACAAACTTCATCAGTGCTCCAGCAATACAACATTTTCCTTTTGGAAATACAAATGCACCTGATCATCATAATCAATGATTTCCTGCGGAAAATGTTCTTCATTTTGCTCAAAAACCATTAACAATTGCCCATTCCGCAATTTAACGTAGTATTGAGTGCTCATACCATAATAAATGATGTCAACCACACGCCCTTCAAGATGATTAGAAAAACCTGTTTTCTCATGCTTTGCAATAAACACCTTCTCTGGACGAATACTCATAAAAAGGCGGCACCCAGGAATCATCCAATGTTTTTCAATCGGACTATAAACGTTAAATACACCAAGCGCTTCAACTTCAACCAATTGTCGGTTTTCACGAACGTGAAAAGTGCCTTCTATAATGTTTGTACTACCAACAAAATTTGCAACAAATCGCGATACGGGGAATTCATAAATTTGTTTTGGAGTTCCCATCTGCTCGATCTTACCATGCTTATTCATGATTGCCATTTGATCGGCAACCGTCAAAGCCTCTGCTTGATCATGTGTTACGTAAATAAATGTTGTCTCAAGCTTATCTTGTAAATCGATAAGCTCGATAAGCATCTCTTCCTTAAGTTTAAGATCAAGCGCTGCCAAAGGTTCATCTAACAACAAAACATCTGGTTCATTAACAATAGCACGCGCTAGAGCAACTCGCTGTTGTTGTCCACCAGAAAGATTGCTCGGAAGCTTACTTTCAAGCCCAGAAAGGCGGACCGTCTTAAGCGCTTCAAATGCCTTGCTTTTGATCATGTCTGGCTTCATTTTTTTGATGCGCAAACTGTACGCAACATTTTCAAACACCGTCAAATGAGGGAAAAGCGCATACTGCTGAAACACCGTATTAATACGCCGCTTAAAAATAGGAATATGGGTTATATCTTCTTCACCCAGGTAAAGACGACCAGAATCAACACTTTCTAACCCAGCCAATAAACGCAACAACGTTGTTTTACCGCAGCCGCTTGGACCCAAAAGAGCAAAAAATTGTCCTGCTGCTATCTCAAGACTCAAGTTATCAAGAATAACTTCACCATCAATGGTTTTCGTTACATTTTCAACCCGAATTCGCCTCATTTTTTATCCATTCTTCTTCTTAGATTTAACACGGGCAAAAAGCATAGGAATAACGATATCTGACATCGTACAAGGCACCAATACCGCCAAGACTAAAAAAACAAAAACAAAGCCCATGCGCTCCCACCAATCATAAAAACCAAAACTCATCAGGTAAAGCATGGCAGCCATAGAGCTTACAAAGATGTGCACAAAGTGAAAGGTTATGGAATAAAACAACTTACGACTTGATGGATGGCTACTCATCGCCCACCCGTTAATGCAGCCAGCTAACAAGAAGGGAAGAACCACGTCCAAATGACTTACAAAACACCAATGAAAATGCATATCAAGGCCAACAAACTTCCCGCCTAGGTAAGGCAAAAACGCATCCGATACGGTACAAAAACAAGCGGGAACTAAAAGTCCTACAAACAAACCAAAGATCAACCGCTGAGAATACTTAAAAAAAACAAGCACTGTTCCGGTTGCCGCAAAAACAATATGGAGATAGTGAAAATTATGAAACAAACGATAAGCAAGAGATTGTCCGCTATTCGCATCTAGATACGAAACAAAACTCAAACAAATCATAGCCAATGCCACCGAAAAGACAGCAAATGGCAAATGACAAACAAGTTCTTCCATCACAGAAGCATGATGCTCAAGATGCTTATCATGATCATGAACATGACAGCCGTGGTAGGGGTCGCACACAATATGATCTTCGTTATGATCGTTTCTGTTCATCAAACATTACCTTACCAAATAAAGGGTTGCGCCTATATAACATTTCTTAAACTTATACTTTTATGGCTCAATGCGCAAATACCTGGTGAAAATGTCATTATAAGACTTTGGTAATCAATGTAAAGATTAGCCTACCGTATCAAAAAATAGGTATTACATATTGACAATTATAGACGCTCCACAACTTGAAGCTGAACAGTCACTTTGCGCGTAAGATCGAGAATTGATCCAGCCAAAGGCCGCTGATCAATCACACGACAAGCATGGCAGTAATGATCCTGTTCAATCGCTTTATCATGAAGTATTTCAACTTGCACCCCAGAAAGCTTGAGAAACTCCTCCGCTTCTTGGACCAAAAGATCCTTAAAGGATGGTAAAACACACAAAGACGTTGAACCGGCAGAAAAATAAACAGTCATACGTTTGCGCTCAAAAACAGCTCCAGCCTGAGGCTGCTGAGCAAGACACCGACCTTTAGGTAAATTGCTCGCCACAAAAAATGCTTTTAACTCAATACCCCGCTTTTTTACAGTTGCAACAACATCATCATGCTGAAGCCCTCCAAAATCAGGAACTTGCATAAGGCTTTCTTTTTTGGAAACAGTCACAAAGACATTCTGATTAGGCTTAACTTTTTGATAAGGCTTGGGGATTTGGTCAAGAATAGTCCCTTCTGGCAACACAGCATCTTCCTGCTCATGCAGCAACCTTACACTCAGGTTATTGTGAGACAACACCGCAACACTTTCTTGTAAAGATTTACCGATGACATTAGGTGTTATAACTTCATCTTTTTGCATCAGCCAATGCGTAATAAAATAGCCAATCAAAAAGCCAATAAAGGGAATCGCTATTGCGATACGGGATACAGGTTTCATAATACTTTTTGCCTATCTATTCTTCTGGGTACACTTGTAAGCTGGATTCTGTACTTTACCATAAATTTCTTTATTGGTAAGTAGCAATCATTTATCTTTGCGACATACCCGCAGGTCAAGGAACAGGAAACCCATCGCCTGCTTACTTTGTCTTGCTCCGAGTGGGGTTTTCCCACCAAGCATATCACTACGCTCGGGCGTGCGCTCTTACCGCACGGTTTCACCCTTACTACGCCATAGCCCGGAAGGCAATGGCGAGCGGTTTGCTTTCTGTTGCACTTTCCATGGACTTACGCCCCCCTTACTTGTGCACAGCCGCCATTGTTTTATAAACAAGACAGCGCTAGCCTCATAAGGCACTCTTCCTGTTTGGAGTCCAGACTTTCCTCTCCCTGCTAAAAAATTTTAACAAGGAGCGATTGCCCCGCGTACCCAAAAGAACTAAATAAGCTACCCCTAGATTAACAAAGATTTTAAACAATGTCGCTTCCCAGGTAAAATTTTTTAAAAATAGCATTTTTTTTATTAAAAATTGATCAAGAAGAACAACGCCGCCAACAAAAAAACATAAAAGTGTCCCGGCGGCATCAAGGAACACCACACGCAGATAGCGCGCTAAAAGCGTCAGCGGCAACAAGTAGGCCAAAATCAAGCCAAAACGGCCATATAAAAAACAATCTTGCAGCACGAGTAAAAACAAGGGCAGATAAAAATTTTTAAATGAATAGGAATACGAAGATGCCAATAACTGCTGTAGCACAAAAAAAACGAGCAGGCTTTGAACGATCCATCCTTCCCAAAAGGCATAAGCTAAAAAATCGATGAAGAAAAAAAGTAAGGCCAACATATTACCTCACTCCTCTCGTCTCTTTATCAAAAACTGCGCTGCTCACCACATGCGACCACGTGCAATTCAGTCCCTGACAAATCCTGAATTCGTTGCTGCCAAGCACACTCAAGATGTTCCATTGGATCATCGTGTCGCTCAGACCCCATGCGCATAAAAGTTCCCCAATGCATAGGAACAAAATGACGTGCACGTAGATCAATAAATGCCTGAACAGCTTCTTCAGCGTTAACATGAGAATCTGAAACAAATTTGCGTGGTTCATTGGGGCCTATGGGCATCAAAGCAATATCTATGGGACCATAGCGCTGTGCTATAACACCAAAATGATCACCATACGCTGAATCTCCTGCAAAATAAATTTTGCATCCAGCTGCTTCAATAAGCCAACTGCCCCATAATGATTTATTAATATCAAAAAGGCCTCTACTCGTCCAATGGATCGCCGGCAAAAAAGAAATAGTTACCGGTTCGATTGAATTACCCAGCACCTCCGATTCCCACCACATTTTTTCAACAACATGCTCACAACCGCGTTTCGTTAACCACTGCTTATTTCCCATAGGAACAAGTAAAAGTGGTTTATGCGCTACTAAAGCATGAATGCTCGGCATATCTAAATGATCTTTGTGGTTATGAGACACAATAACAGCATCAATACGTGGCAGCTGAGCAGGAGCAACAGGTAAAGGAATTTGTCTTGAAAAAACAGGAAAGCCGCTAGAAAACATGGGATCTGTTATGATATTAATGCCCGCAACCTGGATTAAAAAGGTCGAATGACCGAGCCACGTAATCAAAGGCTGAGCGCTACAAGAAGCAAGACTGCAACAAGCCGTTTTTTTTTCCATAGACGCAGGACAAGAAACTACAGGCTTTCTTTTTTTGCACGTTTGTATCACCTGGTGACCAACAATGTGACAAAAACTGCGCACAAAATTCTTAAGTCGGCGCAAAATACTATCGCTGCTATCATTATAAAAACGGCCCCACCACTTAAAAGGCTGCATAGCGTCCCCTAAACGAATAGAAAATATCGATTATTTGATTAATAACAAAAACCCCTCAGGGTTATTTTACCCGGATCAGCCTATATGTCAAATCCAGCACTATCCTTCTTTTTCGATAGTTCCCGATCCTAAGCAATAATCTCCATCGTAAAAAACAGCAAACTGCCCAGGCGCAATGCCTTGATCACGTCCCTCAATATAAACGATGCCATGCATACGATCGATCAATTCAAACATGCATGCATATAAAGCCTCTCCATGACGCAACTTTATCTGAAGAGCGGTGGTTTCCGGCGGATATCCAGCAATCCAATTAAAATCGCTCACCCGAACAATATTGCGTTTTTTTTCGGGGGAAAAATAGTTACGCGACACATAGACAATATTTTTTTCAGGCTCCTTAGCAACAACGTACCATGGACCGCCCGATAAACCAATCCCCTTGCGCTGCCCAATGGTAAAATACCAAAACCCCTGATGTTGTCCAACAACGTCACTCGTCTCATACTCGACCAAGTCCCCTGGCCGCTCACCCAAGTGATGCTTGATGAACTCATTAAACTCGATTTTCCCTAAAAAACAAATTCCTTGGCTATCCTTGCGTTCTTTATTGGGCAAATTAAATTCTTTTGCTAAAACACGAACTTCTGATTTGAGCAGGTGTCCGATAGGAAAAAGAGCGCGCGATAGCTGTGGTTGATTAAGACGCGATAAAAAATAGGTTTGATCCTTAACAGGATCCTGCGCCTTTTTGAGCAAGAAAAGACCATCCTTTTCTTCAATTTGGGCATAGTGGCCAGTAGCGATTTTTTCAAAACTTGGATCAATTTTATCATAAAAACAACCAAACTTTATGTGCTGATTGCACAAAATATCGGGACTTGGTGTTTTACCTTCACGAACCTGGGCGATGGTATACGCAACAACACGATCCCAATATTCCGCCTGAAGAGACAGAACCTCCAAAGGCACACCCGCCTGAGCACACACCTGGGTAGCATAGGCAAGATCTTCTTCCCAAGGACACTGACCAAGATAAGCAAGTTCATCTTCAAGCCAAATCTTAAGATAAAAAGCAGTCAAATCATGCCCCTGATCTTTCAACAGCCTAAGTGCAACAGAGCTATCAACACCACCGGAAACAAGAACAGCTATTTTCATACATTCACCCTAAGAAATATATCAATTCGAAAACACAAACGAGAACAGCTATTATGGTCCAGAGGATAAATCGTTTTTTCTACAAAAACAAGCTTGCAATTGCAGCATTGAGTAAATTAGCAAGCGTTCCACCAAGCAGTGCTCGCACACCCAGCTTGGTCAATAAATGTCGCTTCTCAGGACAAACGGCACCAATGCCGCCAATTTGAATACCAATCGATGAAAAATTAGCAAAACCAGCCAACGCATAGGTCAAGATAGCACCACTGCGCACACTGAGGTTGGCCTTCACAAATGAAGAGTAGGCAACAAATTCATTAATCGCCAATTTTTGACCAAGAAGTGCACCCGCCGTTTGGCATTCATTGCCTGGGATACCAAGTAAATAGGCGATCCAATAGAAGAGCTTACCAAACAACACATTTAACGTAAGAGGGTTGGCCATAAAAAAACCAGTCGCCCAACCAAGCAGGCTATCAACCATGGCAATCAAACTTATAAAAGCAATAAGCATAGCGCCAACATTAACAGCCAATCGCAAGCCATCAGAGGTTCCCGTCGAAATAGCATCAAGCATATTTTTCGTGTGACGAGGAACAACAATCGATTGGCCTCCCATCGTTTCTGGAACTTCAGTTTCAGGAATCAAGATTTTTGAAATCAAAATTGAACCTGGAATTGCCATAAAACTCGCCGACAACATGTGCAACACCGGCACACCCATCAAACCATAAGCAGCCAAAATAGCACCACTCAAGTGCGCCATACCGCTTACCATCATGGTCAAGGTCTCAGAGCTGGTCATATTTGCAATATAATTTTTAATAAGCAACGGAGCTTCTGTTTGCCCCAACATACTATTGGCGGCAACCGATAACGTCTCTGCACCCGATGTTCCTAGAATAGGTCTGATCGCCCACGCCAAACCCTTTACAATCAATTGAACAATTCCAAGATGAAACAACAATGCCATCAATGCACCAAAAAAAATAATAATGGGAAGCACCTTAATTGCAAAAACAAATCCCCATGCAGCGTCAGCGTGAGCCAAACTGCCAAAAACAAAGCAAACGCCACTATCTGCAAACTGATAAATCGACTTAAAAACATCAGCAAGGTTACTAAAAATGATAAGACCTATCGATGTTCTCAAAATAAAAAATGCCAATAAAAACTGTAAAGCAAGGGCAGAAAAAACAAGCCGCAAACGTATCTTTTTTTTGTGCGAAGAAAACAAAAAGGCAATTGCCAATATAACGATGATGCCTATTAATCCTAAGAAACGATTATACTCCAAAAAATAACCCAACATGCGCTACCCCTTCACAGATAAACAGCAATTTTTGCCAAACATGAGCCAAACATTAGCAGAATTTGTAAGAAGGAGCAAGAAGATGGTTATTTAAAAAGAATTCCTTGAGCTCGTCGATCAACCATTTCTTTGCCAAGTAATGGCTGAATAAGATCCTCAAGATCACCCTGCATAACCATATCAAGTTTTTTAAGTGTCACATCAACACGATGGTCGGTCACACGGTTTTGAGGAAAGTTGTAGGTACGAATTTTTTCGGCGCGCTCGCCACCACCAATTTGTTGTTTACGGGCAGCTCGCTCTTCGGCCTCACGTTTTTCACGTTCCGCCTCGAACAACCGAGCCTGCAATACCTTCATGGCCTTAGCTTTGTTTTTGATCTGCGATCGCTCGTCTTGGCAGGTAACCACAACACCCGTTGGAATGTGAGTAATGCGCACAGCAGAATCGGTAGTATTCACGTGCTGGCCACCGGCACCACTTGAACGATACACATCAACCCTAAGATCTGATGGATTAATTGATATATCAACATCTTCAGCTTCAGGTAAAACAGCCACAGTCACCGTTGACGTGTGAATGCGTCCAGCAGCCTCTGTTTTGGGTACCCGCTGCACACGGTGTACACCAGACTCAAACTTGAGGTATTTGAAAACGTTTTTACCCTCGATGTACGCAATAAGTTCTTTAAATCCACCAAGGTCCGTCAGGCTGCACTCAACAATTGATGTCTTCCATCCTTTTGCCAATGCATAGGCGCTGTACATTTTAAAAAGATCAGCTGCAAACAATGCGGCTTCTTGTCCCCCTGTTCCCGCGCGAATTTCCAAAAACACGGACCGTTCATTGCGCTCATCGGTAGGATAAAGTTTTTCTTCTAATTGTTTTTCAAGAAAATCAAGTTTAGGACGAGCAGCAGCTATCTCTTCTTCGTACAAAGTCTTCATCTCGCCTTGTTCTTTTTCAGCTTGCTGCGTACATGCCTGAATGTTTTCCTGCTGTTCCACAATTTGTTTGTGAAGATCAAGAACAGCCGCATAATGAGACGCTTGCCGTTGCAATGTAGCACGGGTTCGCTGGTCTAGATCCTGGTTGGCTAACTTTTCAACCAAAGCCTCGTATTCTTTTTGAATAACATTCCAATCGAGCATATGAACGTCTCTCAAGCATTAAATTAATAGTTTCCTCTTCTACCGCCCCCATAGTAGCACATTTTTGCTTTTTTCACTATGGGGGGATGGGGCAAAAACAAAGCTCTTTTAAATCAAAAACTGAAGCTACTCTTCAGCAAAAGCCTCAACGGCCTCATCTCCACCAACAGGAGCCTCTTCTTCATCATATTCCACTCCGCCCTCACTCTCTTCACCCTCTTTTGCAATCTCCTCGGCAACCTCTTCTTCAAGCTCCCTCAACTCTCCCGCGTCAGAAAGCGGTTTTTTCGTAACACCAACAGTAACAGCTAAGCTCCTGCGCTTTTTAGGCGCCATCGTTGGTTTTTGCGCTAAATCCAGCGCCGGAGCAACATTCCAATCCTTGATCTCGATCTGCGAATTCCATGAGCTCAGGCCAATATAATTAACAAACGAAGGGTATGGGTCAACCCAATCAAGGAAAATATTTTCACCTGGAGTGCCACGGCCAACCGTTATACGGCCATTATTGATGTTAATCCAAACTGGCACAAAATCTATATCGTTTAATGCTGACATCGGTTTCTCATCAACACCCACCTCTTGTACTGAATGCCCTAAGCTTTCAATGCGAAGAGCCG
>CAZBUZ010000026.1:0-13937 GCA_964495205.1 uncultured Pseudomonadota bacterium
ACGTTGTTGTTCTTGCTGCAATTTTATGTACCGTTCCTCGAAATTCATCGAGTTGAACGTAGTTGCCAATTTCTATGGGACGTTCAAGTAAAATTAAAAAGCCGCCAAGAAAGTCTGTTAGAACATCTTTCAATGCCAAGCCTAGGCCGACCGTTAACATACCACCGATGGTGAGTATAAAGTAGTAATCGATATGGATGGATACTAAGCCAAACAGTATTGATATGCTGATGATTGTGTAGTGTGCTATGCGCAAGATGGTGTTTTGCAAACCCGGCTCTGTTCTTAAAATGTCAAAAAGTTTGTTTAAAATAAATCTTTGCACTAATGATGAGGTTAAAAAGCCGCTGATGATGAAAGTCGCCAAGATCATAAATTGAACGAAGCCTAGTTTGTTTCCACTACCGATAGGTATTGCCCACGATTCAGAAAGTAGTTTCCAGAGGTCTGCTGGCGTAATGGCCAGGCCCCAAATTCTTGATAGCAGAACAATTGCACCAAAAAGCAACAGTAAAAAGGTGGCAATAACAAAGAATCCATAATAGGTTTTTGCATGTTCAAATTTGTCTCGGATCTCGTCTTCATCTTCTTGCATGAAAAGAAAAACAGAATATTTGCGGATGTAGTGGTGGACTAAAAATAATGCATAAAAAAGAGCAATTGTTGAAGGCGCGGCGAAAGCCAGATACCATGCTAAATTAGAGTAGCCAATTGAAGGATTTGATAATATCAATAACCCCATAATAAAGCAAAAAACAGGGTAATAATATTTTTCAATTTTGCGCTTGAACCAAATAAAAAAGGTTGTGTGCGTGGGGATGGCTTTAAGAACATTTTCTTTATTAAAGAAGAACAGCACAATTACTAAAACGATAAGATGATATGCAGCAAGGATTACATCATCAAATATAGTCTTGTGTCCTTCGTTGTAAGCTAAAAAGGCCAATCGAAGAGGTAATAAAATTGCCGAGGAGTAAAAGAAAAGTGAAATTAAAAAAATGAAACGATCTTGAAATTTTTCAGCAAAAAATAATCGATTCAATTTTACATTTAATTCCTTGAATTGAGCGACAAATGCTTGTGATAAATAAATGAGGACGGGTATTGTTACAAGGTGGAATAGCGCTACGTTATAAGGTGATGCATAAGCACGTAGTGAACAAAAAATATATGAAAATCTAAAAAGAATATGCAAGTAGAAAAAAGCAAGGATATAGAGGTAGTTAAAATATTCATGGGTAAATGATATGATGGCATGTATACTCATGCGTGAAAAACTATGCTGAGATGTTTTTTGTGATGCTGATGCCCACGCTGTGATTTTTTTATATGCGATGGCCACGAGGTGCTTGCTGAGAATAAAGCCCCCAATAAAAAACAAGAAAAACCAAATCAACAAGAAGAAACTTATCCATGTTGTTGTTTGAAGTCCCCGCAGAATTACGGTTAAGCTCAAGTGTTGTGGCGTATCCCAAAAGAATTTTTTGGCTGTTGCTTCAGCTTCTGACAAGGAGAGAAAAAAGGCTTTTAGTGATATTGCTTGCGATGAGCGCTGCCAGATGCTTTGTATGGTTTTGCGGGATTCCAGATCGGTGATAATCCATTCATAGGCATTTAAAACTGCTTCTTGGTGACCTATGAGTTCAGTTATTGCAGCAAAAAAATCCTGTGTTACTTGTGTTAAGTGTGAAAGTGTTTGGCGAGCTTCTTCATAATTTTCTAAAATTGTTTCCAATGATGCTTCTTTTCCCTTAAACGCTGGTGGTTTTTGTGTTTTAAGTTCATCGATTTTAAGTTTTATTTCTTCTGAGGTACGCTTGTTTTCGATTAATGAAGTAACCGCTTCAAGGCGTTTGTCTTTAAAGATTTTAAAATTTGCCAGTTCTAGTTCTTTTTGATTTTTAAAGTTATTAATCAAGTCATCATAATTTACTTGTTCATGCTTTAGGCGGTATCGAACATCGATTGATAGATATTGAAGTTCCTTGTTTTTTGCTATAGCATCCGCGATGTCTTTTTTTGTATCAATTACTTGTATTTCTCTATCCAATAGCATTTGCTGGACGGTAAGCTTTTGCAGATTCGATTTGACGAGTGCATTGGATATTTTGTTTTTTTCATCATCTTCTTTTAATTGCTTTATCTTTTCTCGTGCGAATTCAAGGTCAAGTGCAAGTTTTTCTTTCTCAATGTTTTTTGCTTCACGTGTATTATTCAAATTTTCTTTAATACGGAGTGCCTTTTGCGATTCGTTATTCCATTCTGTTTTTGCAAGTTCAACATCTTTGAAATCCAAGAGCAAACGATTTTCAATTTGGGCAAGCGTATCTTGTTCCTGGGATAGCTTTTCTTGTAAAAAACTAATTTCATCGTTTTTAAATTTTTCTTCGTGAGTTAATTTTTCTATCTTTAATTTGGCTAGATCTATTTTCTCATTAAGAAGGTTTACCTCTTGATCGAAAACATCAGCAATATATTTGAGCATTGCAATCTGAGCCTCTGCTTCCTTGCCTCCTAATTTCCCCTGGTCAAATTTTTCTTGGTCTTTTATTTTTGCATCCACTTGTTTTTGCAGTGAAGCCAATGATTCTTTTTCTCGAGTGATTTGTTTTTCTACTGCTTCTCGCTTTCTTTTTTCAAGTTCTATTTGAGCTTGATGGTCAGCATATTTTGCTTGGGCATCCCTAAAGTCTTTCCAGGAATATGCGGGTTTTAGCTTGGTTTTTTCTCCTTTTCGATACTCAATTCTGCTTTTTAGTAGTGCAATATGTCGCTCAATAAGTTCTATTAATTCTTTCCATATCTCTTGTTGTCCTAAGAGCATTTGCTTACGTGTATTAAGAATTAAGCTTTTTTTGTTTATATGTTCAAATGCTGAATTTTGTGCGATTTTTAATAGTCGCTGCGTTTCTGTTATGTCCTTTTCAACTTTGTTTAACGTTTTGTGCAGTGCTTTTTCAGCATCTACGGCATTTGCTTTTACCTTTGCTAATGTATTGGTAAGGGCTTCAAGTTCTGTCATTCCTACGGAACTTTTTTCTAGGAATGGGAGTGCTGTTTGTACGACATTGCTTTTGGATGGACCAAATAAAGCGTGAACATTACTTATAACGCATAGAAGCATTCCTAATGTGAATAATGTTTTTTTTAGCCCTTGCATTGCAAACCCCTTTTATCGTAATAATTGGCATCTATGGTTTTAAAGTTATTAAACATCGGATGGCTTTTTAAACAATTCAAAATCCATTCGTTCATGGTGGTTGTTTTGCATAATAGTAATCTTTGTTTTAAAAAATCTACTTTTTGTTCATTTGTAAAGTCAATAAATAGATCAGATAGCTCTTGGAAAAGCGTGATGTACTGACAAACTTCTTCTTGTGCATAAAAACCAATCAAGCTTAAAAATTTTATAACACATAGTTTTTTTAGTATATCCTGTGCCAATGGATCGCAAATATTATTTTGGTGTATAAAGTTGTAGCATTGTTGTAGGTAAAAAAATATTTCGCCACAGGGATTTTCTAAAGGAAGAAAATAGTAACATAGTTCCAAAATGTGGTGAAGCCAGAGTATATTCGGATGACTTTGGGGGATTGGGACGGAATGGATTATTATCCTATTCGAGCTCCATGATAAACCAGTTTGTGCTATGTTACAGGTTACAAGCATGCCTGGCCATAAACGCATGCACTCATCTTGTCGGATTACGGTAACATTGATGCGACCTAATGAATACGTTAATAGCCCTATTTTTTGTCGGTGTGGAAAAAACCGTTTGATGACGTAAGCAACCTCTTGAATCTCATGTGACATGGCTCCCCGATCCCTTTGTGTGTTATATTTTTTTCAGAAGAAATAAGTATATCACGCTTGTGCAAAAAAATGAGGGATATGTCCACTTTATTGACGTTGCCAAGAGAACTTTGTTTAACTACAAACATTAAAGAATAGATGTTTGTTTTTATGGTAAGGATCGGCATGTGTTGTTTATTTTTGTTTTTCTTGCTTAGTGCCATGAGTTCTCTTTATGGTTTTCATATCGATAATATTGGTCCTTCAAATAAACCACTCAATCAATCAATTGTTAACCCACAGGCAAAATCTTTTTTTATTTCAGGTTTGCCGTTTTTTCGACATGAAAAAATAGCGACATCTCCACTTTCACTCTTGCAAGCTGCTAAAGATACCCTCTATCATATACGAAACAAGAAAGGCAATTATCGCCAGGCGCTTGAGCCAAAACATTTTAAAAATATTGTTTCTTTTAAAAAAGTTGAAGAAACGCTTGAGTTTATCATCTCGATTATTGAAGAAGACAAGAAGACCGGAAGTTTTAGAATTTTAGATCCGGCATTCTTGAATGAACATTTTGATTTTTTACGATGGAAAGCAGATCGGGAAAGCGCCCTGAAGCATGATTTTAGACTTCCACAGAATGGAAATGTTAGGTTAACCAATTATGTTATTTACAATGTTAGGGGAAGTTCTAAAAAAACAGTCTCACATAACTGTCCTCTTTATATGTTGCTTGACCGTACGCTTGCAAAGAAGTTTTCTAAACAAACGATTTTATCTGGGGTTTTTGAAAAAGCTCCTTACAAAAATAAAGTTAGGGCGCTCGCTTGGCTTACGCGCAGTGATTTTGAAGATGTCTTGCTGCAAGGTTCGGTGTTAGTTACGTTTCCCAATAATACGCATAAAATTTTTATGGTTGATATTTGCAACGGCATCAAGTATGAAAAAAAAATACGTGACACGAAAAAGCAACGTCGTTATTGGTATTATCGGGATGCGAAAAGTAATATAGCATCGTTGGCGCTTTTTAAGAAACGAGTGACTTTGCGTAAAAATGTTATTCTTGCAGGAGATATTTACAATATTGGTGTCGGTAAAATAATAGCCTTTCGTCACATTAATCAAATAACCAAGACGCCTGAAGTTTATTTGGGTGTTTTGGCTGATACTGGCGGAGCATTTATCAACAATCTTTATCAGATGGATTTGTTTTTGGGCATGTTTAGCGATAAAAAATTATTAAAAAAAGAACAAAAACAATTTCCTGTCACAACGCAAGCATACATAATGTATAAACGTTCATAGGGCTTGCTGTTGTTCTTTTTCCAATTCATCACGCCAGCTTTGTGTTCCTGCAAGCAGATCAAGTGCGTATTTTTTCCCCCATTGTAATAGTTGAGACTCTTGTGGGTAGAGCGAAAAAAGTGTTGATAATATGATGCGACTTGTTTGGATCGGTTTTACGTTATCGCGATCGATGATGTGGATAAATACCCCTTCGCATTTTTTTTCGTTGTGTTTTGGGTTTTCTGCTATGCCTGGCATTTTTGTCGGGGTAAACTCAATCGGTTCAAAGTAAACGCCTGGCAACTGTTTCTCATTTAAATTATTTGCAAGTTGTTGCGCGTTGACCCAAGGTGCTCCTATTTGTTGGAACGGCGTCTGTGTTCCGCGGCCTTCAGAATAGTTTGTTCCTTCTAAAAATACGGTGAGTGGGTAGGCGTACAGTGTTTCAAGTGAGATGATATTGGGCGATGGTTTTTTAAAGTTTGTTTCAAAATAGCTCGCTTCATCACCAAAATAATCAAGCACGGTAAGCTTTGCCTTGCATTGCTTATTGACTAGTTTCGCTAGATCACCGATTGTTTGTCCGTGCAAAAAAGGTACCTGTATTTTGCCAACAAATGATGCGCATGAAGGGTCGAGTTGTGGCCCTTGACATCCCCACTCTTTCAACGGGTTTGGTCTATTAAGAATGATGACTTCAACATTATTTTTTGCAGCAGCTTCCAGGGTGAGTGCCATGGTGCTGAGATAAGTGTAGCAACGAATACCGATGTCTTGTAGGTCGATGAGTAAAACATCGATATCTTCCAACATTTCTTTGGTTGGCTGTTTTACGGAACCATGGAGCGAGTGTACGGGACATCCCCATGAGCTTGTTTGGTTGCTGGCGATATGCGCGAAGGCTTCTGCGTTACCTAACAAACCATGTTCTGGGCTAAAAAGAGCTGCCAGCGTTGTATCATCATTTTGTTTTTTTGCCCATTGAGCGAGAATGTCTGGAAGGAAATGTTCTTTTTGATTGATCGTGACATAGCTGCACCCATGGCACAAGAGCGCAAACCGCCTATTTTTTAAAAAGCGACGAGCTGTTTGAAGCAGGGTGTTGGCTCCTACTTTAAGCGGTGGGGTTAGCAAGCGCTTGCAGGCAACCTCAAGGTCTGGTTTATGAAAGGCTCCAAGCTCAATGACTTGAGCTGATGAGCCAAGAAGGTTTTGCTCATAAGGATGCCCTAAGGAAACAACGATGAGCTGATCGACATAGGGTGCAAGTTTTTTTAGCCAGGCGGATTGCTGTTGATTCCATCTTCCTTGGCCATAAAAAAATGTTTGGAGTATGACGACGTCATATTTTTTATTGCTTAAGTCTTGTGCGATTTGGGCAATCTGATGAGCACTTGTTTCTTTTTTTGCATCACAAATTACTTCATCGAGTCGGTTGACTTGTTTTTTGAGTAGTTTCCAGGTATAGGAGTGTTTTGTCTTTTGTTGATATTCCGTGATGAACCAATTTTCATCAGGCCTGATTTGAGGTAGATCTACAGAAACTAAGAGAATGTTTTGCTTTGCTCGCGTTTCAATTGAGTTGGATTGTTTATGTACCAATCGTGCTAAGTGTCTGGCTACCTTTTTTTCCTGCAAGACGCGTTCATTTTGATGTGTTGGCTGTGGTAGTTGTTTTTTTATTTCGCGTTGTTGTGCGACAATATGCGCATGTTCTGGTAGGTATTGGTAAGCATTTAAATCGTGGAGTTTTTCGATGAGGGCACACTGTTTTGGTGCTATTTCTGAAAAAATTAAAAGATGGAATCCTGCTTTGAGTGATGTAATGACATCGTCAAGAAATGATTTGTTTTTTTCTGTGGTATTACGATGGGCAAGGTTTGCAATTTTTTTGCGTTCGTTATTAAACCCCATCATGGCAATATCATCTGTAATGAGCAAAACATTGCTATTGTGTTTTTTGAGAAAGTTAGCAACAACCTCTGATTGACTTGCTGGTTTTGAGTCAAAGTGTGAATATATTGCATGGCTTACCATAACGGCAGGCATTTCATGATCAAGGGCTTGAATAAAGGGGGCGGTGTGGCGTGCAAAATCTTGGGCCTTGAAGTCTATTTTGATGTCAACGAGATGCGTGTCCCCCCAGCCCAGTCCGAGCCCAGGAAAATGTTTTATTACGGGGAGGACTCCCTCGCTCCAGAGTCCGCGTGCAAATGCCAAGCCGCAATCAAGAATTTTTCCCGGATCTGATGAAAAACAACGTGATGCCAATACGTGGTTGCGTTGATCAAATAAATCTAACGAAGGAGCAAAATTTACATCTATGCCGACAGAACGCAGTTGTTGGCCGATAAGTTTCCCTGCAATAAAGCAGGCGCTTCTTCCTGCTTGTGCCAAATTATGGGGTGCTGGCACGGATACAAATCCGCCAGATTCATTGGCGCGCGACACAATGCCGCCTTCCCAGTCTATTGTTACCAGGAGTGGCGGTATGCCAATCTTTTGAGCCGTGTTTTGAAGAAACTCGATTGTTTCTTTTATTTTTGCGCGGCTGCGCATGTGCCAGGATTCAAGTAATATGCCCGCCGGCTTTGTTTTTTCCAGCCATGATTCCAGTGCGCTTTGATTGTGTGTTTGTGGTAATGATAAAATGAAGCGTTGCCCAATGGGGGGCTTTGAGTTGGTGTTTTGTCCTGCTGCTCCACTACTCCATAAAAGAAAAAAGGCTATGAAAAATATTTTTTTTACAAACGGATTCATGGCGATGCTCCTTTTTCATCTGAGCAAATGCAATACAAAACATTAATTAAAATCCATGTTTGTTATTTTATCAGTTTACCAATGGGCATGTAAATTAACCATAAAAAAAGGCGGCAACGCAAGAACGCTGCCGCCGTAATAGTTTCGTAGCGAATGTTTTTTTAAATCATTGCGAGTAGCAATGAAAGAATAGACATAAGCTTAATTAAAATATTGAGTGATGGTCCTGACGTATCTTTGAATGGGTCGCCAACGGTATCACCAACGACTGCTGCCTTGTGAGCAGGAGACCCTTTCCCGCCGTGATGCCCCGACTCGATGTATTTTTTAGCATTATCCCATGCCCCGCCGGCGTTTGCCATTGTTAAGGCAAGAACGATGCCACAGAGCGTTGAGCCAGCAAGGAAGCCGCCGAGCGCTAATTTACCGAATTCTCCAAAGCCAAAACGAACAAGGACTGGGGTTATCAATAAAACGGCGCCAGGTAAAATCATCTCAATTAATGCTGCGCGCGTGCTAATGCCGATGCAGCTTGCGTAGTCGGCTTCCGTTTTGCCTTCCATAAGTCCTGGAATTTCTTTAAATTGACGGCGAACCTCCATAACCATTTTCCATGCAGCCTTGCCAACAGATTTCATGGTTAGCGCAGAGATAAGGAATGGCATTGTGCTACCCAAAAATAATCCGGTGATTACTGCTGGATGAAGTAAGTCAAGTGAGACTAGATGAGCTTCTTGGCTATAGGCAACAAACAACGATAATGCGGCGAATGCGGCAGAACCTATCGCAAAACCTTTGCCGAGTGCTGCGGTCATGTTGCCAAGTGAATCAAGTTTGTCAGTGATTTTTCTGACGGATGGACCAAAACCAGACATTTCTGAAATGCCACCAGCGTTATCTGCGATTGGACCGTAGGCATCGATGGTCATGGTGATGCCAACCGTTGCTAACATGGAGATCGCGGCGAGTGCTACGCCAAATGTTCCACCAAAAAAGTAATAAGAAATGAAAACTATCATTGCTATTGAGGCGACAGGAATGACAACAGATTCAAATCCGAGCGACAAGCCGAAGATAAGGTTAGTGCCGGCACCAGATTCTGAAGCATCGGCAAGTTTTTTAATAGGTCCTCGGCTTGTGTAATAATCTGTTGCAGCGCTAATAATAAGTCCAGACAGTGCACCAAGCACAATTGAACCCAGGAGGTTCATATCAATGCCCACTAGTGACATGTACACATAAGAACCGATAATAAAGAAGACAATAGCAATGTAGGTTGCTTGATGGAGAAGCATTGATATTTTTGAACGAAGGATGAAAGCAGATCCTAAGCCCAATATGGAGGCTAACAAGCCAACGCCACACAGGCCGATTGGCAGGGCTACGTAATGTATATTGTTTGAAAATTGTGTGATGGCCAAAATCATGGCACCGATCATTGCGCCGACATATGATTCATAAATATCCGCTCCCATACCGGCGGTATCGCCAACGCAGTCGCCAACGTTGTCTGCGATAACAGCGGGATTGCGTGGATCATCTTCTGGAATTCCCATTTCGACTTTACCAACAAGATCAGCGCCAACGTCGGCCGATTTGGTGTAGATGCCGCCACCAACACGGGCAAAAAAGGCAATGGAGCTTGCGCCGAATCCAAAGCAGGTAATGATTTTTGCAAAATCATAGGTTGTGCTTTGTCCAAACAAGAAGAATAAGATGCCGACGCCCAAAAGACCAAGACTTGCAACGACAAATCCCATGACGGATCCGCCAAGCAAGGCTGTTAAGAATGCTGGGACTTCACCTTTATCACGTGCGTCGATTGTTGTTGTTTCGTTTGCTCGGGTTGCTGCTTTCATGCCGATATAACCAGCTAGCATTGATGATAAGGCGCCAACAACATAGGTGAGTGCGCAAGTGATATTAAAAACGAAAAATAGAACAGCAAATACAATGGCGATGACGACCGCCAAGACAGAGTATTCCTTATGCAAGAAGGTCATTGCACCATTCCGAATGAGCAAAGCGATGTGTGCAGATTTGGCGTCGGTGTTTTTGCGACCAACTATTTTTGCATAAATAATGGCTGTGAGGAGCAAACCAAGTCCTCCTATGCCGCAAAACATGAGTAAATAATGCAATGAGTCCATATAACTCCTTAAGGTTAGTGATATTTATGTTAAAAATTAAGATGACTTAAGAATTTTAAAAAGCCAATCGATGTTTGTAAAGAAAAAGCAGCGTTTTTTTCTATTTCTTTTCTAGCTTTATGGCTCTCGTGTGCTATAATTTTTTTCATTGCGATCAAAAAAATACAAGGAGAAATTATGCCTGCAATAAAAAAAATAACACCTCTTTTAGCCGTTCTTATCTGTATCAATTCAATGATTGGCGGCGGCTTGTTTATCAATCCTATGCCTCTTACGCAGATTGCAGGGCCGCTTGGCTTTATGGGGTATGTTTTTTCTGCATTAAGTTTTCTACCAATAATTCTTAGCATAGCAGCACTTGCCCAATTGCACCCTGTTGCTGGTGGTCTCTACGTTTATTCACGAACATATGTGGGAAAGGGCGCTGGATTTTTAAGCGGCTGGAGCTATTTTCTTGGAAAAACGGCAACGTTAGCTCTTTTGATGCACAAGGTTGTTCAATTTTTTCAGGGATGTTCGCCATGGCTTGCTAGTTTCTCAACGCTTACCATTGACTATGTCTTTATTTTCTTCTTTATAGTGATCAATATCTTGGGGGTGCATGTTGGGGGGAGGATCCAGTATTTCTTTACCACACTTAAAGCGATCCCTGTCCTTTTTACTTTTGCTGTGGGCCTATTGACGTTTGATTCTGCTTTTTTTGTGATTAATGCGCAAGCAATCAGTAATAGTTTTATGACGATTTCTACTGCAGCATTTTCGCTTTTAAGTTTTGAGATTATTTGCTCAGTAGGACATTTAATTGAAGAACCTGAAAAAAATATTAAACGTGTTATTATCTCGGCATTTTTAATTGTTACAACTATTAATATTTTTTTTCAATTAATGGTTTTTGGGTCGCTTGGTCCTGCTCTTGCTGACATAGCGGCACCAGTGTTTGTCATCGGGATTAAGGCTCTTCCTCAGATTCCTTTATTTGCTAACGTTATTAATGGTTTTGTTTTTGCAGCAATCACCGGAGCGTTTTTTTCAATCTTGACGAGTAATTGCTGGAACCTGCATACGCTGGCGGCAAATAATCATTTGCCGTTTGCGGGTTATTTGACAAAATTAAGCAAAGCTCATGTTCCGTGGGTGAGTCTTTTGGTGCAGGGGCTTTTAGGTTGCCTTATTATAACGATTAGTAGTAATCAGATTGCCTTGCAAAATATGTCAGTATTTACACAAACCATCTCATTTTTGTTAAGTGTGATTGCTGCTTACATCGCTACTGTAACAAGCGAGCGTGTAACTTTTTCGCGATTTATACCGATGCTTGGGGTCGTTAGTTGTGGGTTTATCATTATGCTTTCGTTTATGCGTATTATGCAATCTGGTGTTTCGTTTTCATTTTTATCAATTTTTTTGGTTGGTATTATTGCGGCATTATTCAAATATTTCGTTCGTGAAGGTTAACAGTTGTTTGACCATTGCGAATGTTCTTGAATCACATTAAAAAATCGTTGTTTGTTCCATTTCTTTTGGAATGTTGAGGCCCATGTGTTTTAAGATGGTTGGCGCAACATTTGCCAACCCATATCGTGGTGGGACAAAGGATGCTTTGCCTTGATGGTATATATTTTGCTGTGCCTTATTGACCATGATGCATGGAACGGGGTTAGTGGTATGAGCGGTAAGTGGGTCTCCTGTTTCAGTATCGATTTTTTCTTCCGCATTGCCATGATCGCCGACGATAAACATGGTTCCGTTTATTTGTTCAACAAGCGTATGATAAATAGTTGCTAATTGTTGATCAATAATCTGACATGCCTGCATGGTTGCCTTAAAGTCTCCGGAATGGCCGACCATGTCGAGGTTTGCATAGTTGACAAGATAAAAAGATGCTGGTTTTTTTTCAAGTGAATGCACGAGGTACTGCGTGATAAGAGGCGCAGACATTTGTGGATGATTTGCATAGCTTTTCATTTTAACAGAGGGGACCAGGACTCGTTCTTCATTTGGCAATTGTTTATCGACAAGCCCGCGAAAAAAATAGGTAACATGTGCATATTTTTCTGTTTCGGCGATAATAAAAACCTTGTGCGCATGATTTTGAGTGGCCAATTCGTCAAGCAGCGTGTG
This sequence comes from uncultured Pseudomonadota bacterium, assembly GCA_964495205.1. Lineage (GTDB taxonomy): Bacteria > Babelota > Babeliae > Babelales > RVW-14 > GWF2-38-10. The sequence continues at coordinate 12,114 of CAZBUZ010000026.1, forward strand.
ATTAATTTGTTCATTTTTGAAGAGCACATCATTGTTGAATGCCTTGAAACTTTCATTGTATAAGCTCATTGAGACGAAAAAAGCAAGGCTTTTTGTGGTGCTACACAAGTCCTCGGGTTCAAATTCGCTGAACGTTGGGTTGATGAAACATTCGGTTAGTTGGCGGGCGCGGTCGGGTCGAAAATTGAAGAAAATGATGCCATCGCCTTGTTTGATATGCCCCTCACGGACCAAGAGTGCTGGGGTTACAAATTCATCTGTTGTTCCTTGAGCATAAGCTTGAGAGAGAATTTCAGACCATGATGATCCTGAACCTTGTTTTTCTTGGCCGACCAGGCATCGATAGCTGATGGCGGTGCGTGCCCAGTTTTTGTCTCGATCCATGGCATAAAATCGTCCATGAATGCTTGCAAGGATTCCGCAATCTAGTGACGAGCGGACCTCGTCAAGTCGCTGTAAATAGACGGGAGCGCTTTTGGGTGGCACATCCCGGCCATCTAAAAAAGCATGGATGAATACGTGTTCGATTCCTGCGCTTTTTGCCATTTTAAGGAGCGCATAGAGATGACGTTCATGACTGTGTACTCCTCCATCAGAGAGCAAGCCCATAAGATGCAGCGCCTTGCCGCTTGCCCTAAGTTGGGCAAGCCTGTCGAGTAGTATCTTATTGGTGAAAAAACTGCCATCCTCAATCGCATCATGAATGCGTTTAAGATGCGATTTTATTATGCGGCCGGCGCCGAGCGTCAGGTGCCCAACCTCAGAGTTGCCGATGAAACCAGGCAAGAGGCCTACAGATTCCCCTGAGGCGTGGAGCAGGGCGTGGGGGTAATTGTTGAACAGTTTATGTAAGAAAGGTGTGTTGGCTTGTGCTATAGCATTTCCTTCTCGCTCTTTGCGGTAGCCGAATCCATCGAGTATTATGAGCATTGTTGGTGGTTGTGCCCGCAATATATTCATGAAAAGTCCTTAAATTTTACAAAAAAGTGTTTTCCAGTACACTAAAACATCGAGTGTTGCAACTTTCACGATGTTTACTTTAAAGAATCATTTGAATTTTTTAAATGATTTAGCAAAACTTCCACGAGGTATGTATGATCAAAAAAAGGATAGGCCTCATTGTTATTATCGGCGTATCTGTTTGTTTGAGCTCATTGCAAGGAGAAAGTGTTCAAGCGGATAACTTAACCCTATCTCAAATTGCCGATGATTCTGTCAAAAATGCCGTCGATGTCGATTATATGGATATGAATATTGACGGACTTATAGATGGTATTGATGATATAGATCCAAATAATCTTCCACCAGAGCCTCAAGCCTCTATGTGCTTTAAGTTGCGTTTGCTCAAGGAATATTTAATTCTTCAAGCTGAGCTTGCCAAACAACACATTGTTGATCATAAACAAGCATACCTTTGGAGTTCATTAATAACGCTTGGGCTTGGGATTGGCGGCGTTTGGGCTTATATAGCCTATAACAAAAAGCCGGCACCATGAGCCTCGTTGAAAAGCATGTATTTGCGCTCTATTGCCCCGCGCTTAAATTAATACAAATTACTGATGTTGGCGTCACCCTCGAATTTACAGATGAAGTTTTGTGGCATCGTATTGTTCATGTGCTCCGGCTAACAGCTGGCGAGATGGTCATTTTATTTGATGGGGTTCGTGAAATTTCTTTGGAACTTGCTGCTGGATTGTTTGCGGGGAAAAAGAAAATCATGGGAACGGTTCATAACGCTCAGTTCAGCAATCAGCTTATGCCGAGGATCGCGCTGATGCCAAGCTTATTGAAACGTGAAGCATTTGAAACTGTTGTATACCTAGC
>CAZBUZ010000027.1:0-13915 GCA_964495205.1 uncultured Pseudomonadota bacterium
AAACATAAGGGATCAATATTATGACGTATAGAGACCAAGATACCCGAGTCCAAGAGCTAAAAAACGCCGTTAAAAAATTCCGCGAAGACCGTGATTGGACACAATTTCACACGCCGCTCAACCTGGCCATGGACCTATCTGTTGAAGCTTCTGAGCTTCTCGAGCTTTTTTTGTGGAAAGATGCTCATGAAAGCACCAATCGCATAAAAAATAACCCGCTATTTCGTGAAAAGATTGAAGAAGAACTGGCAGATGTTTTTCACGCAGCACTTAGTTTTGCTGACATAGTCGGCATTGATGTAACAACCATTCTTACCTCAAAGCTTGAAAAGACAGGGCTCAAGTACCCTGTTGACGAATGGAAGGGGCGGTCTGGCAAGCAGTAATTGGCTAACGTCCTTCAACAAAATCACGATATACCGCCTTTACCTCGTCAACAACAGCGGCATCTTCCATCGTTGTTACATCACCGAGCGGCGTTCCCTGCAGCATCGCCTTGAGCACACGACGCATGATTTTGCCCGACCGCGTCTTGGGAAGCCGTTCAAGTACATGAATCGCCGATGGCGTCACGAACTTGCCGATGTGCGTGTGAACACACACCATAAGGTCTTTGGTAAGTTCGCCACATGCGTGGAAGCCATCTTTTAACACCACAAAAACGACCACAGACTCACCTTTGATGTCATCATGCACGCCAATGGCAGCCGCCTCGACAACCGCAGCATGAGTAAGCATCGCAGATTCAACTTCTGCAGTCCCCACGCGATGACCGGCAATATTGAGCACTTCATCAGCACGGCCAAGCATCCAAAAGTCGCCATTGGCATCTTTAATGGCATAATCACCAGAAAAATAGCAGCCCGGAAAACGAGTCCAATACGTTTTGAGGTACCGTTCTTGATTTCCATCAAAAAAGCCAACCAGCATCCCCGGCCATGGCTTGGTGATCACGAGAAAACCTTTCGTACCGGCAGGAACTTGCTTACCTTGTTCATCAACCACCTCGGCATGAATACCGGGCATGGGCTTAGTAACCGAACCAGGTTTGGGGTGGGCAACTGGCTGCAAGGCTTGAGGCGCAATCATAAAGCCCCCCGTCTCTGTCTGCCACCAGGTATCGATAACCGGACAGCTACCGCCGCCAATCATCTCATAGTACCATTGCCAGACCTGCGGATTGAGCGGCTCACCAACGGAACCAAGCACCTGCAAACTTGAAAGATCGCAGGATCGAATCATTGCATCATCAAGGCGCATAAAAGCACGCAGCGCTGTTGGCGCCGTATAAAAAATAGTCACTTTATAACGCTCAATCAATCGCCACCACACATCTTGGCTCGGCGTATCAGGCGCACCATCATACATAACAATCGCAGCTCCATGCATAAGCGGACCGTACACGACGTACGAGTGACCAGTAATCCAGCCGATATCTGCGGTACACCAGTACACCGATGAAGAATCGATATTGAAAGCGGTTTTGAGTGTTTCATAAACATAGGTTAAATAGCCACCCGTCGCATGCATAATACCTTTTGGCTTGCCCGTTGAACCGGAAGTATGAAGCACAAACAGCGGATGTGAAGAATCCACTTCTTCAGGAATCACATGGTATGTTTCAATATCAACCAGCACATCATCAACAGTTACATCACGCCCTGGTTGCCAGGCGCATGGAGAATGGAACCGTTTAAAGACAACAACATGCTCAACATCACTTCCCAACGATAAGGCTTTATCAACCATATCTTTGAGATAAATATTTTTACCGCGCCGCACATCAAGGTCAGCGGTCACCACAACCTTTGCCTCAACATCGACAAGGCGTTCACGCAAGGCCTCGGCACCAAAACCAGAAAAAACAACTACATGGATCGCACCTAACCGTGCAACAGCAAGCATCGTCGCAACTGCCTCAGGAATCATGGGCAGATAAATAACAACGCGATCACCCTTTTGAACGCCAAGACGACGCAAAGCTGCCGCAATCTTGTTTGTTTCATGGTACAACTGCTTATAACTAACCCGCTGCTTATTCCCCTGTTCATCTTCCCAAAAAATTGCGGTGTGTTCACCGCGTCCAGCATTGATGTGCGCATCAAGGCAGACATGTGACGCATTGATTGTTCCACCTGCAAACCAGGTAAAAAATGGTTCCTGCCCGGAAAGCACGCTATCCCAACGCTTGAACCATGGTAATTGCTCTGCTTGTTTTTCCCAAAACGATATTTCTTCGATCGATAATTGCTTCATAAAGCTCTCCCATAAAAGGTTATTTTTCGCCCCTAGTCTGGCAACTTTTTCTTGATGTTGCAAAAGCCCCCCCGAACCTTGGTAAGGTTAAAAGTAGAGCGGGAGGGAACAGCCCACTCATAACAAAACACTCATTCAGGGAGGGGCGGGAGGGAACGGCCCGCATTACCAAGGGGAACTCATGAACAAGCAAGTTATTAAAAAAAACTATTGGGTATTATTACTCATACCGCTTTTTGCAACACTTGTTTTACTCATGTGCATGCTTTCAAGTATTTTTTTCAAGACCTATCTAAAAACGTTATTTCACGTACTGGGCATCTCACAGTTTTTGCAGCTATCAGAACATAATACCTATCCTCTTACGGTTCTTTTACTTTTCACCGGGCTATTTATTTTTGTGCTTATCCGTCACAACATCGTACGATCACTCGTCTCATTTTTAATTTTCATCGCATCTTATGGGCTTTATGGTTATTTGTTCGCCACCATCCATGCGTTACACTTTTTTACCAAGCCACTCCTGCCGTCACTTTTAATCGCAGGATTCTTGGGCGCAACGCTCATACTGGGCAAACTCAAGCGCTTGCTTGATATCCACAGCATCACTCCCGGCATGCAAAACCTAGTCGAATGTTCCTTATGGACCGGCATTTTCTTAGTTGCCAGCAAAGCTTTTTATCCTAAAATACGACCAGAGCTTATCAAATTTACACCCTTTACCTGGTTGCACCGGTTAAGCAATCTATCCGAAGCATCTATCTTTTTCATCTTTTTTATCATATGCTTATCAGCACTTACGTCGTTAGTTATACTTCAGAGCCCACGATTGTATACAATGATTAAACGTTGTTAGGTCATGCAAAAACATTCCTGTCTATTTTTAGTCTTATGCTCGTTATCAATGCATGGCGCTCTCGCCCTTTTCGGCCCAGCGCCAAAGCCCAAGATTGTCATGATCAACCCCGCTGGCCATGCACGGCAAACGGGAAGAAAGCTTCCTAACAGCCATGAGCGAGCAGTTAGTTACAAGCTGGCCGAAGCGCTCGGACGAGCCATTGAAAATCGTTACGGAATGCGCGCTGTTTTAACACGAACTCCTGGCGAAGCACTGGTACATCTACAATCCGCATCTTTTGCCAATCGGCTCAATGTTGATTTTTTTATCAATATAAACATCTACAAAGAAGATCATGAAAAGCCGAAGGTGTATCTTATGCATCGCATGATCGATCCATTTGCCGATCTTGCCAGGCGCTCATACCCACCACTTGAATTTACGCCGGTAAGCCACGCACATATGCGCAACATCCACAAGACCAAATCATTTGGTGAACGCATTAAGATGGTTCTCACCCAACCTGAATATCAAAAATTGTTTGATTTTTCAGGTGTTCAAGGCCTTCCACTCAAACCGCTTGAAGGTGTAACCGCGCCAGCCGTGCTTTTTGACATTGGCATCAATGATGAGGCCAAGCTAGCGCAACTGGTAGAACCGCTTGCCGCCTCCATGAAGTTTCTATTGGAGTATTAATTGCCCATCCATCACCTTTGTGCTATGCTTTCCCTGCCTGAAAAACCTTAAAATATTCAAAGAGAGGAGTTTTATGGTTAGGTGGTTTTTGGATCCAACATTTCAAGGCTATACCTGGCTTATTGCCGCATTGCTTTTATTTTTATCGGAAATTGGCACACCTGGGCTTTTTTATTTTCTTTCATTTGCCGCAGGTGCATTGGGGGCAGCCATGGTCGCATTCTTTGGGTTAAATATCTATGTGCAATGCTCGGTTGCCGTGATAACCTCGATCATCGCTTTTTTTATCATGCGCGCCTATGTCAAACCCCATATGAAACCAAAACACAAAACCAACATTGATGCACTCATGCATCAAGAAGCACTGGTCATTGAGCCGATTGGTCCACACAAAAATGGTCGTATTAAAATTAAAGGCGAAGAATGGCCAGCAATAACCAACACAAACCATGCGTTTGCCAATGGAACACTCGTCACCATCGTTGGACTCGAAGGAAATAAACTCATTGTTAAGTAAAGGGAAAAAATATGATCGCAGCAGCCTTTTTAATTGTCTTTGGTATTCTCACACTCGTATTGGCAACAATTCTCATCAAATCGACCTATTTGGTACGACAAGCTGAGGTGATCATCATAGAGCGCTTGGGAAGCTTCCATCAAGTACTCACATCCGGCATTCACTTTATCATCCCTTTCATTGATCAGCCACGCAAAATTTTATGGACCTTCACCAAGGAAGATTCACGCGGCAAAATAACCTATCGCTACAACGAATGGGTTGAGCGAATTGATCTGCGTGAAACCGTGTATGACTTTCCTAAGCAAAGCGTCATCACCAAGGACAACGTTACCATCGAAATTAGCGCATTAATTTATTATCAAATCACTGAACCCCGATCAGTTGTCTACGAAGTAGCAAACCTTCCGCTTGCTATCGAAAAGCTCACACAAACAACCATGCGCAATATCATCGGCTCCATGGACCTGGATGAAACACTCACGTCACGCGATAAGATCAATGAAAAATTACGACTCGTCCTTGATGACGCCAGCGAAAAATGGGGTGTTAAAATCAACCGCGTAGAATTACAAGAAATCATTCCACCAGCAGATATTCGCGAAGCGATGGAAAAACAAATGCGCGCTGAACGAACCCGTCGCGCTCAAATTCTAGAAGCCGAAGGTAATAAGACCGCCGCAATCCTGCAAGCTGAAGGCGACTATCAAGCTCGCGTCACACGAGCCAAAGGAGAAGCTGAAGCTCGACGCGTTTTTGCCGAAGCAGAGTCTGAGGCAATAAAAATTATTAAAAATGCTCTGCCCTCCGCAGATCCTCTTGCATATCTTGTCGCGATGAACTACATTAAGGCGCTCCCGGAGATGACTAAAGATAAAGAAGGCAAGATGGTTATCCTGCCGTATGAATCATCGGCGCTTATGGGCTCATTGAGCACCATTAAGGAATTGTTTAAAAATTAACCGGAACAAATAAACGCGTCTTCTATGCTTTACTATTTACGCTATCCACTCATACTTGTACTCGGCTATGCAGTACTCACCATTCTCTCTCCCTATGTTTTTGATCCACGAGCTGGTGAAAACTTGTACACCATCAAAGAATGGAATGAAGACATGAGCAAAATGTATTTTGACATGGGCCGATTTTCACAGAAACGACGTGATTTTAAATCTGCTATTCGCGCGTACACAACAGCACTTGAGAAAAATCCATACTTCCTTGAGTGCTATGAGAATCTGGGGCTCTGTTTTGAATTATGTCACCAATTTGACAAGGCAGTACAAACGTATTTGAAAGCGATTAATATCAATATCAGTTTTTTCAAAAAACGACTCCAAAGAATTAATCGAGAACCATTGCTCGAAGAACATATCCAAAACATTGAGACTATAGAATCGCACATAGAAACCATTGGAGCCCGGACGCTTTTGCTACCGACCATCATGTGGAGCTGGGTTAAGCAGCGGCCATCCGGAAACTGGCAAGATAGACTAACGCTGCTGCTACAAGAAGCTGAAACGCTCATACAAAAAACAGTGGTATAATAATGCTTCGTCGCCTCATTGCAACCCTCTTCTTTCTTTCATGTATAGGCATTGGAACATTGTTCTATTTATTTGAAAAAGAATGGGTTGATTTTTCAACACTTGGCTACTACTCACCAGCCAAACCATCAATCGTTCTTGATGAGGAAGGCCGAGAAATTGGCCGCTATGAACTTGACCGACGCGATCCAGTCACTTATGACAAAATGCCCGACATGCTCATAAAAGCTTTTGTTGCCGCTGAAGACCACCGTTTTTTTGAACATGCAGGCGTATCATTTAAAGGGATGCTGCGGTCGTTTTTAGTTAACCTGTATCATGGGCGTGTTGTGCAAGGCGCCAGCACCATAACGCAACAACTAGCGCGCGGCATGTTTTTATACCACGATCGAACTATTTGGCGTAAAGTCCAAGAAATTTTCATAGCGCTTCAACTAGAGCGCCAGCTCAGCAAAGAACAAATCATGGAGCTGTACCTGAACAACATCTACTTTGGGCGAGGAACCTATGGCGTTGAAGCCGCATGTAGACGTTTTTGGAACAAATCACTTTCACAAATTACAATCGCAGAGGCTGCTACATTAGCAGCAGTTGCCGCATCAGCCCGTCTTTACTCACCGCTGAATGCTCCTTGCTCAGCAAAAAAACGTCGTAACGTCATCATAGGTTCCATGTTGCGGCTGGGCTTTATCACCAACAAAGAATGCGAACGAGCCAAAAAGGAAAAATTAACTGTTCTCGATCTGGTACAAGGCAATCCAATCCGTCTCTACATACTTGAATGGATTAGAGCATGGGCCGAAAGCATGTGGGGCAAAGAAGCGCTCTATCGTAAAGGGTTACGCATTCAAACATCCATAAACCTTGATGTACAAGCAGCAGCAGAAAAATCATTTGCTAATGTTGTTACTATTTTGCGCAAAAAAATCGGCTCTGAACTGAATGGTGGCCTTGTTTCCATGGAACCAAGCACAGGACAAATTAAGGCATTCATCGGCGGGTTCAATTTCAAGGAATCACAATTTAACCGCGCCTTTCAAGCTCATCGCCAAATGGGCTCTATCTTCAAACCATTCATTTATGCCTATGCCCTTGAACATGGTATTGAGTTAGACCGCGTTATGGTTGATGAACCAATTGAATTCACCATCTCCAATGGTCAAACCTGGACGCCAAAAAACTGGACTAATCGCTTCGATGGCCCAATGACCCTCGCACGCGCCCTCACGCTCTCTAATAATATCATCACGATCAAGCTTTTTCTTGAACTTGGCATTCAAAACATTGTTGAGTGGGCCAAGCGATTTGGTTTTAAGAATGCCGTTCCCCCCTATCCATCTGCCGCCCTAGGCACAACAGAGGTCTCTGTCGAAGAAAACTGCGCAGCATTCAATATGTTCGCCAATAACGGCATGTACGTTAAACCATATCTGGTTGAATGGGTTAAAGATGAGTGGGGCGCGAAGCTTTGGGAATATGAACCGGTAAAATACCGTGTTATTTCAAGCAAGGTAGCATCAAAAATGATTAATGCCCTCTCTCACCGCATGGCAATTAACAAACAACGATCAGTTCAAGGGTGGTTTGACGTAGAAAGCATAGGTAAAACAGGCTCAACAAATGGCGCTGCTACCACCTGGTTTGCAGGTTCAACGCCAGGACTTACCACCGCTGTTTACATAGGCCGCGATGACAACAAGCAAATGGGCTCGCAGGTTTTTGCCAGTGCCACCGTCTTTCCTGTGTGGCTTGGGCTTTATACCGCCATCCCTCACCAGAAAAAACATTTTTACCTCGACCCAAATCTTAAAGAAACAGCAATCGATTGGGTATCCGGCCAAGAGACAGACTCAACCCTCATTCCCAACGGCCATGACATGAAAACCATCAAGATTCTTAAAGGATAATCCAGCTGCATTTGCATTTCTGCTGAAACCTTGTAAGATAAGCGCTCCAGAAAAAGCACATAACCCTTATTACAAAAGGCAATTCACATGTCTCGCTTAAATAAAAAATATTATTATAAGCACTTATTCATCTTTTTGATGCTGTCAATCATCGTTGCTCATCACATAAGCGCTATGGATAGACCAAGCACACCACCGCCATCGCAGGAAGATTCACAAGGCCCAAGCTTTGCCACCCCTACCCAATGTCACATTCAAGTAACCAACCACTGCCGTGAAATTCTCGAAGCGATGCAAGAAAACAGCGAAGCAACGGCAAGTACTATTGCAAGCGAATTCATGCACTTTATGCGTAAAATCCCGTACCCACTTAAAAACATAAAGCATGCAAAGAATGTGGAGCAACCCAGCGCGTGCCTGTATAAATCACTTGCCATACTCCTCTGTCATTGCCTCCAAGCATGCACCAATATCGAAACTAAAACGCGATTTTATAAAATTACCGACGAAGACATCATTTACATACCAATCGCATGCGAACACCATATTTATGTCCTACAATTTGCTGTGTTACCAGCAAATACTCGCCCTGAATTGTATCGGTATAAATCTGAACATCCAGAAGATACAATAACGGTTATAAGCATTCAATTTATACTTGATGAAGACAACAAAATCCAAGGAACAAAAATACGAGAACTCAATAATAACGGCGTAAAGCAAATCCCCATAATGCCACTCGTATTACCACCAACGGGAATCGCCCCCTACAACACAGACCACCTCTACAAAGAAGCACTTTGGGATGTTGCCGATCAAGATTTTTTTAATCAAGTACTCTCATTTCTTTACAACCGCATTCCCCCGCAATGGCGTGTTGCTCGTGAAAAATTTTACCAAACAATCTTTGTCGCTCTCTTGCTTTTTCTCGGCTTAGGTGATGTACGCGCCGAAAACATAACAAGTAAAGGAAGAGCAGATGTTGTACTGATGAGACACCGACTCGTCCCCATTATTTTTGAATTTAAATTGAATGGTTCAGCAGAACGAGCACTTGATCAAATAAAAAGCCGAAGCTATTTTGATTTTACCGATAGAACAGTAGAAATGGTGGGAATCAATATAAGACAACGCGGTGACGAATTAGCATTTTCTACACAACACGAAAAACATGTACCATCACCAATAGCACTCAACAAAATAACTCCTCAAAAAAAAGCACCTGCTATTCGTCGCACCATCCCAACACCGTCACTCGAAACAAGAAGCGTTGTTGATTCTCCCCCTCGTTATTAAACAGCCCCCGTCGCCCTAGTGGGGCGGTGGTTCGACGGCGCTCACCACGAACGGGGGAGTGAAAAATCCGTTCGCCCTGAGCATAGTCGAAGGGCCTCTTCGAACGGGTTCATAATCGCCCTGGTTATCGATTCAAGAAATAAACCTCTATCCTAAACCAACGCCGCGTAAGGTACAAACCAACCATCACGGCAAACGCCCATGTACAGGTAAATACCCAGTAGCCGACAACGTGTTTGAACCATGCCAACCACCAGAAAGACGGAACGTACATAACAACCGTATAATAACCAATCAAAAATATTGCGCTGCCAATGAACAGCTGCACCGCATAGCGGCCCAAGAAATTAAAATAATTGCCAGAATAAAAAGTAAAGCCATGACGTGAATGGAGAAAATAAAAACACATGAACGTCATAATGACACCAGAAAAGGCTGCCGCTCCTGCGATACCATAGGTTCCCCATAACAGCATGCCAACAATATCACCGACAAGATTGGTAATGGCTGATACGCCGGAAGCCTGCGTTGTTGACCACGTATCTTTCATGGAATAAAAAATACTCAACAAAATTTTATTCAAACAAAAAAACAATAACCCAACCAAATAAATCGTTAAAATCAAACTTGCCTCAGCTATCTGCGCCGAGGTGCCTTTTTTAGAAAATAAAACCATCTCAAAAAGCGGATTGGAAACAAACATCATCACTAATGTGACGGGAATGACAACCCACGTAACCAGCTTTGCTGACTCAAGAATATAAAAATTCAAACGCTTGGGCGCATACAACACAACACGAGAAAAATGTGGCAAAAGCACACTCGTCAAGGCAACAGCAAAAACACCCAGCGGGATATTCATAAACCTGCTGCCATAGTACAAAAGTGATACCGATCCCTTTGGCAAGAACGACGCAACGATACCGCTCACAAAAAGGTTCAGCTCAACAATGCTCACACCAAGCAAACACGGACAAAACTTCGTTAAAACATCTTTAAAAAGCTTCATCACTTGTGGCGTTATGGCACCAAAGCTAAATTGATGCTTAAAATAAAAATAGAGGTGGAGTAAAAATTGCGCAAATCCACCAAGCAAAATACCACCACAAACAATCATCGCCGACAAATGATGCGTTAACGCCAAAAGCAGTGATCCTATGTACACAAGATTCCATAAAGGAACACCAAAGGCTGGGGCAAAAAAATGATTAACCGACTGCAATGCACCCGCAAGCAGCGAACTACTGGAAACAAACAGTAAAAAAGGGAAAAGGACGCGCAAAAAAGGCACCGTATAAGCCACTTGTTCAGGCGAAAAACCAGGCGCTATCAAATTAACAATGAGCTCAGTCTTCAAAAATACAAATGCATAGAGTAATAAAACAATGCCTTCAAAAAACAAAAAAGAAAGCGTCATGAGACCATTGGACTCTTCACGATTCCCCTCTTTAACGCTTTTAACAAAAGCAGGAACAAAAGACGCGCTCATGGCGCCTTCTGCAAAAATATTTCGAAAGAAATTCGGAATACGAAAGGCCATAATGAAAGCATCGGACAATGCACCAACACCAAAAAACCGTACCAACAAAACTTCACGAATAATTCCTAAGATACGGCTAAAAAAGGTATAACCCCCAACTTTAACCGTGTTTTTTATGATAGCACTTTTGTTTAAATGAAGACTCATGCGATCCTTTACACTTTCCCGGCTCTGTCATCCCGGCCCCCGAGCCGGGATCCATCTTCTGCAATATACGCAACACCTAAAGATGGATCCTGAATCAAGTTCAGGATGACAAATAGGACACGATTTATGAAAAACAGTAAGGAACAATTTCCATCGCTCAGCTTATACCAAGCCGATCTCCTTATCAAGGTTCTTCCGTGCTATTTTTCGGTGGAAACTAATAGCAAAATGGTGTGCATAGTCACGCAATGCTATAAGCAGCTGTCCTGCATAGGTTGATTGATCCAGCTTGCGGCCCTCAGGAATGCGGTCAGAGAAAACAGTTTCCTCGCGTTTTGCCAAACAAATGAGATCAACACCCGCCGGTATCAAGGACCGAACAGCAGACAACTGCCCCTTGCCGCCGTCTACCATCACTACATCGGGAAGGTCCGCACCGTCACGATAACGTCGGCCAACAATCTCGGCCAAACTTGCATAATCATCCTGCCCTTTAACTGTTTTTATATGAAAATGTCTGAAAAATTTTGGATCAGGTTGCCCGTCTGAAAACCGCACGCATGAGCCGACCATGAAGCGCCCTTGCTTGTGAGAAATGTCAAAGCAATCAATGGTTCTTGGTTCCTTGCTCAGTTTTAATAGTTTTTTAAGCGCTGCTCCAAGGGTTGCGCGCTTGGCTAACTCTTGCTCAACAGCAACCGTTGCATAACGAATGAGCGAAGCTTCATGCCCAGACGTTGGGCGCATGATGGTCACCGGCTGGTCAAGATGATGCCACTCTCGTAAAAATTTTTGGTATAACGATTTTGTGGGTGCGGCAATATCGAAGTTAACGAGAATACGCGTAGCAGGGCGATAGGTACGATAATAACCGATTATGTATTCCTCCAGGGAGGTGCAGGAGGGAACGGCCTGCATAAAAAAATAAAAGCTACGCTTTAACTTCAACACATTTTGCTGCTCTATAAAAACATGCAATGAGGTTTGATCGTCGCTCAAAATCCACACATCATGCCCCACTCGACCGCCAACGCTCATCGGTTTTATGTCTAAATAAGAAAACACCTTTTGGCAGGCTACGTAATAGCCATGAAGCTCGCGCGCATGCTCAAATTCTTGTTGTTTATTGTACTCCTGAATTTGAGACATAAGATCTTCCAAGAATTTCTTATGTCCTTGCGCAAGAGCTTTTCGCGCAAGAGACAACCGTTCTAGATAAGCAGATTCATCAAAATCAGGACGACATTGACCTGCGCAAATGCCCAAATGATAGTCGAGACATCCATGCTCGATCTTTTTTTTGCACAGCTTGAGACGAAATGTCTTAACAAGAAAGTCATAGACAACTCGCGCCGCTCCCTTTTCAATAAAAGGCCCAAAATACGATCCTTTTTGCTTACGATTACGAACAAGCTTGAGCTCAGGCAATCGCCCCGACGTGATTAAAAGGTACAAAAACGGTTGGCCGGTTTTGAAAATAACATTAAATTTGGGCTGATTACTCTGTATAAGCTGTGCCTCGAGCAGCATTGCCTCGAGTTCAGTTGAGGTTACTTGATAATCAAGATGGTCGCTTTCGTCAAATAAGGCATCAACCTTGGCATCACGACCACGGCGCTGCACATAACTTGCTCCACGATTTTTAAGGTTTTTAGCTTTACCAATGTACAAAATGTGATCTTCGGCATCCTTGAAAAGATAAACTCCCGGTTGAACCGGGAGTTTTTTTATAGCATTAATGAGCTTTTGAATGTTATCATTTGGCATCATCATCAGCCTCCTTTATGGCTTCAACAATTTGAGTATATCCGCTAAAACCATTTAGACCAATAATAAGGATTTTGCCTCATCATTTATCAGAATCTGACTTTTCATCATCGGCAAATTCATCATCATCGCTGAAGCTCGGTGAATTATTCCTGCGCTTTCGCCCTCGCTCAGGATATAACGGTAATGCATGCTTGCGCTGATTAGCTAAGCGCTTCACCGGCGTCACTGGATATTCAACCGTGGGAATACGATGCGTTGGACCATTCTCTCGCGTATCATCAAGGAAAATATAATTTTTATACTTCGGGTTACGCATAATATCGTGAATAACCCCTTGCTTCCACGCGCCAATGAGCATATCAAGGGACTCATCATCATCAACAGCATGCTTATATTCATCCCAAGGCATTCCCACGAACATATCAGCAGCAAGATTGTTATAACCAACCTTGGTCAACTGCGCAAGATGATCGGCTTCTAAATTAATAAACTCATGCGTCTGTTCATTCAAAAATGTAGCAGGACGCGCGGTAACAATATACACATCAACATCACATGCAAGCGCTTCATTATAAAATGCCAGAACTTCAGGAACTGCAGCAACCACACCCGTTATCAAAGCATTAATTGCTGGCAAACTTGCACGCTTAAACAATGCATAGGTGGACAAAAATAAAAGCATTACGCCATCAATATCAAGTGCTATAAAAAAGTTATCACCCGTCATCTCACGCTTCTCAAGGTATTCATGCATCAATACTCGCGCTTGCCCAACTCGTTGAGCAATGGCATGTCGCAAACGAACAGCAGCTTTGGAGTATGGGGTAAGCGTTGCTTCCGGCAATGATGAGGCTGGCCGCTGAGGAGTTGCTGGGCAATCACCTTCCATAGCAAAACCAATTTGCCCAAACAGGATCAGGCTAAAAAAGATAGCAAAAAGCCGCTTGAATTCCATAATATTCCTTTTGTTATTAAAAATCAGGCAAAAGTCGCTTTTCATAAAAAATGTTTTAATAAATAAACACGCGCCAAAAGACTATCAAAAACACCCACTCATGACAAATGGCAAAATTGATCTCTTTTATTTACTCGCTTCAAAAAAAGGGTATATTTATAGCAGTTTTAGTGTTGTTTTGTTTTACCCTGAAAGAAGAGTTTTGCCATGTTTTATAGATTAAAAGCATTTGCCATAACGATTGCCATAGTTTTCTCTCTCTGGCTGGTTGGAAAAAATACGTATCGTTATTTTACCTTTAATCAACCACCCGTCATCAGCATGAAAAATATGCAACAAGAAGAGACCTACAACAAAGACCTCCATTGCTCAATAACGGCCAACAATGCCTATAAAATAGCAACAATTACCGCCTTTTTAGACGGCAAAGAAATTAATCTTGGCCG
>CAZBUZ010000028.1:0-13909 GCA_964495205.1 uncultured Pseudomonadota bacterium
GGATGCTTTTTCCAGGCGTAATCGCTGCCGCCAATCCATAAATCCTTGAAGAGCTCGCGCTTGCCCTCAAAAATAGCTTCAAGTGTTGAGCACGTGAGCGACTTGCCAAAGCGGCGGGGGCGGGAGAGGAAGTAACGTTTAGGGTCGGCGCTTTTGATGAGATTGTACAAAGTTTCTGTTTTATCAACATAGAGGGCATTGCTTGTGATGATGCTTCCAAAGCTTGACACGCCGATTGGTAAGGGTTTCAGTTGCATAAAGGCTCCTGATTTTGGGGCGGGCGATTGATAGATTTTTATAGGCCTATTTTAGCACGACTTGGGCTGAGAGGCAACGCGACAAACTGGCTCCGCACACGTCTTGTACGCCGATCGTGCCGTTCATCAAAAAAAGCCTCCGGGTTAAACCGGAGGCTTTAAAGGTGAAAGGAGTGTGTTAGGGATTGAGATTTTAGCGCAGTCCGGTTAGTGCTTGCTTTGCACTTGCTATGACTTGCGCAGTGATTTCTCGTTTTTGCATTTCAAGTTCGCGCTGCATGAGTGCGTCTTTTTGGCCATCAAGTGCCCGGGCTGTTCTTTCATTGATTTGTTGGCGGCCTTCTGCTGTTGTTAAGTCGTGTCGTGCTGGTGTTGATGTGGCTCCAGAATTAAATGCATTTTGCTCACGTTGAGGATTTTTTTTGTTGATCTCCTCGGCAACATCAGGGTGTTTTTCATCAAAATCTTTTATGGAGTTATCAAGCGCTTTGCATAGTGATGCTTTTTCTTTGATGTCGTTAAGTTCTTGGTACATCTTGTCTTGCCCGTAATTTTCACTGTTTGTTTGTTCCTTGTTGCGATCCGATGGTTTTTCCTGTGCATCGGTTTGATAGATTGTTGTGGTTGATGTAGGTACGTTGTGCTGGTTTTGCTGATGATCCATTTGTTTTTGAAGATCATCGAGCGATTTTTTGTGGTTATCAACATTTTTGAGCGCTTGATTGAGTTCTTTTTTTAATTGCTCAATTTCTTGTTCATGTTCTTTGGTGTTTCCGGGTGTTGTTTGTTTTTGTTTGATGGCTTTGCTAAAGTTGTCAACATCGGCCAATGCCTTGGCAAGTGCGGCTTCAAGGTCGTTAATGCGTTGTTGCAGGTCAGCTTGACTGTTTTGATGTACATGCGTAAAGAAAACTTTTTTTATTACTACAAACCCAAGAGTGCTTGCGCCAAGAAGGCAAGAACTCAATAAAATAATGAGGTTTCTTTTAGAGAGCATACTGATTATCGTTATTATTTTTTTCATAAACACATCCCTACCCTTTCTGAGGAGGAGAGGGCTCATAGAGCCCTCTCTTATTTATTTTACTTGCTGATTAGACAAAATCATTAACTTCCGTTGGAATGCCTTTAAATGCATCCGTTGCATCAGTTGCTGCTATCATTTGAGTTAATGCTGCTTTGGCAATGCCGCCCAGGCGCAAGCCTTTTGGAACGTCATTTCTTCCTGCAGTTGCACCAGTTATAACAGTTGCAACACGAGTAAGTTGTGTTGCTAAGGTGGTGATTTCATCATTGATTGCTTGAGCTATTTTATCGATAACGGTTTCAATGTATTGCTTAACCGTTTGAGTTCCAACGCTGAACTCAAAAAAAGATGCGCCGAGTTTACCCGCACCAGCTTTTGCCGTTTTTAATATTTGGCGTGCATTGGTTATGACTGTGGCAACCTTTTTAACGAGCGCATCAATGCCAAGCTGTTCAAGCGTGAAATTGTGGTCATTGAAGGTGTATGATGTTTCCTTTTCAGCAGCGGTTGCTCCAGGTGTTTGCGTAGCACCAAGTGTTGTTAGTTTGTTGTGGATTGCTGTTCTTAACAAAACTTCGATATCATCAGCTTTGTCGATGTTGGCAAGATCAGCAAAATAGTCTTGTGCATATTGCAACATGAAGCAGCCAACAACTTTGGCCATGATAAGATCTTTGAGCAAACCTATGCTGCCAGCATCAGACCACATTTGCGCTGTGTTGTTTTTGCCAGTATCAGCGCCATCATCATTGAGTGCTGTGCCGGTATCTTTAACCATCTGGTTAAGATCGGCTGCAGTGATTTTAGTGATGAGTGTTGAATAATCTGCAATTTCAAATGCTCGTACGGCGGTTGATTGCATGCTCAGTGCGGCAACAAACGCTGTTGCGAGCACGGCTGTTTTTTTGAAATAATGTGACATAATAACCTCCTGTTATTATAAAATGTTAGAAAAATAAACCATTAAACTAATCTTTGTTTCATTTATTTGTTTCATTAAAGTGTTACGTTGGCAATAGCAGAGGCAAATTTTTGTCCAGCCTCGGTGATTATCCTTCCATCTTGGTGGGTTGCGATTCCGTATATGATGATCCCGGCTGTGCCAATCGCTCCTAAGGTGAGCATGGTCAAGCGCTTCCAGCGCGGCATTTTTTTCTCAAATGTTTTTACCGCTTCTTGTTGAGCAATGGTTCTTGCGCGTTCATCAATAAGCTTATGAAATATGCTTAAATCTACGTTTCCATCAATCGGTTCTGCTTCAATTCCTAGTTCTGGCAATTCACTTTCTACAGGGATTGTGAGGCTATGCATGCTTTGCGCAACTAACTCGCTTATTCTCGTTTCCAAGGTTTTTGTTGTTCCTTCTAGCGTTTTTGTAGCAAATGCTTCAGGTATTGCTGTACACACTGTTGTTAAAAACGCTCTTTGATTTTCCTCGCGTGAAAAGTAGGCAAATATATTTGGCCCTTGTGGCTTTCGCGTTGTTATCATTTCATAAAGGCTGTTAATTGCACCTTGAACAAGAGCGATTGTTATTCCTGTTTCGGGATTCCTAAAATTTATGTTGCCACTTTCTGTTGTTTTGCGTACAGGGCTATTTGCATGTGTTGTTGTTAATGTTGTATAGGCTGCCTGTGTGAATTCACTTGTCAGCGCAGTTGTAAATGATGAGAAATCGCTTGGTGAGTTGGTGGCAAAGATTACAGGAAAAATATTTTCTCGCAATGACCGTTTATAAGTAGAAAGACGCATTGTTTCTACTGAACCTGTGCCGAAGATTTCTGGGTATGTTGCTCGAGCATCATTAACCATCGCAATGCTGCTCAATATGACCAGTGAGATTTTGAAAAAGTTCTTAATAATTTTATTCATTTTTTATCCTTTGAACTTTGTCTTTTGAAAAACTTTTTAATTATCTTGAACCAAACCAGTTCCAAGGCCACAAGCGTGAGCTACCGGTAGATTGAGATGTTGTTGCAATGTAATCTGAAGCGGCCTTAAGTACTGTTTTGTGTTGAGCAATTTTTTCACCTTGTTCAGCAACCGTTTTGCTGAGGTCAGCAACAGCTTCACCAACGGTTTGAATGGCATGAGTATTTCCCGTAACGGCATTATAGATGACGTAGCCAACAACAACGGTGCCGACGATTAAAGCTGTAACAAGAAGCGTGTTGCCGCGGACCCAGCGCGTAACCTTTCTAAACATGCCTTCGTGTCTATCTGCTATTTCTTCAAGCCTTCCCATTGTGTCATCGTGTTCAGCCAGGCGCAGATCGTGAGCGTGAATGAGATCTGCGTGGGCAGCTTGAGTTGCCGTTAATTTATCAAATTGTGCTCTTTCATCTGAGATGCGAGCGATTTGTTTAAGTATTGCTGGTTTTTGAATTTCACCTTGATTGCCGCCCATGTTCCAATAGGCTCTTCCACCACGAACTACAGCAGAGCGAACGCCAGCTTTTGTTACAGGTGAATAGGAACCATCGCGTAGCATTGCAGATACCGATGATGTGGCAAAGTTTGCAACGAGCATAACTGCGAGTAATGAACGAAATATCGTAGAAATCTTCATACGAATAACCTCCAAAAATAAACGTTAGACCAATCCATTTTATTCACACATCCTACTCAACTTTTGGCGGGTTTCCAACCGCCTTGGCGAGTGGTTATTTTCTATTAGAATATAATAACCACAAAAAAATGCAAGGGTTAAAAAAAAAAAAATTAGCTGGGAGCGGTGGAAATCAAAGAATCGTGGCATTTTCTTAAAAAATGCAGACAATTGAGCAATTTATGCCTAAATTTTAACATTTTTTGAAAAATAAAAGTTTTTTGAAGAACGTTGAGGGGCGGTTTTGGGTGGCGAATCTCAAGCCAAGTCTCGCAGGTCCATGTTTTTGTTAAAATTTATGGGGTGAGACTCCTTAAATTAGTATGAAAATCGGGACTTGCTGGGCGAAGTGAGATTCGTGTCTTTTTAATCTGAACTCGAAATTAATTCGAAATCTTTTCCCGGCTGATATGGCCTGAGGGGCTATTGGGCATGAGCCGCGATTTGATTTTTGATCTGGACAACCAATGTCCCTGCGTTCTGCCACCCAATGGTTGCCCAATCTTTTTCCTCATGGCTGACTGTTCCGCCATACGCGATATAACTTTTGCCAACAGGAAGGGCTGCCGCCGTGGCTAGAGCGTTCCATTTTTTGATGTTAGTAAAAAAGTCGAGCGCAACTGTTTCTCCTGATTTGATCTCGATTGGGAAGAGCTGTCGTCCCTCGTCTACAACACAGTCAATTTCTATGGTGCCATTTTTGTCGCGCCAAAAGTATAAAGGTGGCTGCTTGCCCAGGTTAAAATATTGTTTATGGAGGTCGGCGATGATGAAATTTTCAAAGATACTTCCACGAAGCCGGTCTATTGCCAGCCGTTCTGACGATTCAATGTCAAGAAGAGAACACGCAAGCCCCGTGTCGTAAAAATAGAGCTTGGGGTGGCGGATGATGCGGCGGCTAAAGTTATTGGCGTATGGTTGAAGAAGAAAAATAATGTAGCTTGCCTCAAGGATAGAAAGCCAGCGCTGTATGGTGGGGAGGCTGACACCACAGGCATCAGCGAGTTCCGATTTATTGAGCAGCTGCCCAATGCGCCCCGCGCATAGTTTTACAAATTTTTTGAAGGTGTTAAGGTCGCCAACATTGGTTAACTGGCGTACATCCCGCTCAACATATGTTTGCACATATGCCGGATACAACTGCTCGGGAGGAAATTGTTCGGCATAAATGCGTGGATAAAAACCATTAAACATGGTCTGATCAGCCGTTTTGGGCAGGATATTGTTGTTTTGCATTTCTTGGATGGAGAGCGGGAAAAGGGTCAAAATACCGACGCGGCCGGCAAGCGATTGGCTAATGGCCTGGTTCATCAAAAAATTTTGTGAACCAGTAAGGACGAAATACCCCCTTTTTTTTGAGGCATCCGCTTCGAGCTGGATTTGTGAAAGTATTTGTGGGACGTGTTGAAATTCGTCAATAATGATCCCATGCTCGTTTTTATGCATACGGAGAAACTTTTCAGGGTCTTGTTCGGCCATTTCTCTTGTTTTGGCCGATTCAAAGGAGGTGTAGACGTAGTTTTTAAAGGTTTTTGTGGCCAGTGTTGTTTTGCCGGATTGTCGCGGACCGAGTATCGCGATCACCGGAAAACGGGTGAATTCTTGCAAAATAGTTTCCATTTTTCTAGAAAACATCTCAAACTCCCTTCTGGATCAGGCGGTATGCTGTTTTAATATTCAATGTTAGAATAGCATAAAACATGGGAAATATAAAGCTAATTTAAAATTCGGATATTTTTGCTTAAATTTAACGTGGGTTCGGAGTTTCGATAAGCAAAAAATTTACCCTGTTAATCGCGAACATGCTTTGATTGTAAATTTTTTTAAAAATAAATATTGCCTAATTTGTCATCCTTGGGCTTGTTCCGAGGATCCATCCTATCAACACTTTGCCAAATTACCAATTGGTGAATAATTTAAACCGTTTTTTTACGCAATGCACCGATTTATTCAATAGACTTCTTGCATAACCTACTTATTGATTCTGGGTTTTAATTTTGGTATAAAAACCCCGTTCGCCCTGAGCGAAGCCCTTCTTAGGGCGAAGTCGAATGGGTGCGAACGCTTAAAAAGTTAGTTATGCAAGAGGTCTAATGAACATGTGATTGGTAGAATCAAACGATTCAAAATTCTTTCAGATAAATATCGCAATCGTAGAAAGCGATTTGGGTTAAGGTTTAATTTAATATCAAGGTGCGCCGTTCGCACCCATTCGACTTCGCTCAGGGCGAACGGCGGATTAAGATTCTGCACCGCATCGAAGGACGCTCGCCAAAGGCTCGCTCCGCTCCCTTCGACTTCGCTCAGGGTGCGCGGGGCGAACGGATTTTACATGTTTTTTCAGTAGACAAAGTTTATATGAACTTTAAGGTTATGCAAGAAGTCTATTGTTGCCCCTTTCTGGTGCTGAGCTTTCACGGGTACATTTATTGCCAGCAACCTACGAGCATTTGTTTCTAAAGGGTTGTTATCCGGGGATTTATGCTCATGCCATCCAAGACACTCAGCTATGGTTTTCTAACTACATAGGCACTTATGTCGAACGCGATGTTCGGCAGGTTTTGAACATCTCAGATACGATTACCTTTCAACGTTTTCTAAAGCTTTGTGCCGCCCGTATTGGGAATGTTGTTAACTATGCCGATTTGGCGCGTAATTGTGATATGAGCGCAGTTACCGCTAAAGCATGGTTGTCGGTATTGGAGACGAGTTTTATTGTAAAGTTGGTTCAGCCTTTTTATCGTAACTACAGTAAGCGAGTCATTGTGACGCCTAAACTTTATTTTTATGATACCGCGATTGTTTGTGGTTTATTGGGGATTAAGACAGCTGATGATTTATCGATTCATCCTTTGCGTGGTGCACTTTTTGAATCATTTGTGATGAGCGAAATGTTTAAATACTGTTATAATGCTGGACAGTTGCCGCAATTGTATTTTTGGCGTGACGTGCAAGGGCATGAGATAGATTGTGTTGTCGAAAAATCATTGGATAACGTTGTACCTATTGAAATTAAAGCAGGGATGACGGTACGTGATGATTTTTTTAAAGGGTTGGTTGATTGGAAAAAAATCACCGGACAAGAAGATGTGGCATCATATGTTGTTTATGGTGGTGATGATAACCTTGACCGTAAGCAGGGGCGCGTTTTTAGTTGGCGAAATCTTGCGGCGATGCTCGATGTTATTTATGAAAGGTAGTTCAGATCAGAAAAATCGTTATCTCTTGCCAAGCCTCTATAATTTTTCCAAACTGTTTTTTGACCTTGGGGATATTTTTTAGAATAGCCGCGGATCGAGTCCGGGGCGACAGGGTGGGTTTAAAAAATTTGAGGAGAGCATCATGCAAACAATCGAAAATTCCAGTTTTTCTGCCGCCGCCTGCCCGCAGGGGGTGCAGCTGCCTTATAAGCTGCTGCTTGAGGATGGCTTGGGTTTTGTTGAGTTGTTAGAGGTTTTTGGTAGCGATTTGACGGTGGTTAATGCTGCCCGAGTCTCGTTTGCTAAGGAATCGTCTTTTGAGGGTGCTGCCGACCAGGTGCAGCTTTCAACTCGTGATGAGGGTCTTATTCGCTATTTGGCTGCACATAAGCACGTGACGCCGTTCTTTCATCCCCAGCTGCGCTTCAGGATTAAGATGCCGATTTTTTTGGCGCGTGAATGGTATCGCCATACGATAGGTTTTGCGCGCAATGAGGTTTCGCGTCGTTATGTGAGTGATGCGCCAGATTTTTTTGTGCCAATGCAGTTGCGTGAGCGTGATGCTAACGTTAAGCAGGGTTCGAGTCGTCAGATCGTGCCAAACAATGCTGAGCTGGTTGAAAAGATGCGTGCGCATACGCAGGCTTCTCTTGAACTGTATAACTATTTACTGGCAGAAGGCGTGTGTCCTGAGCAGGCAAGAACGGTCTTGCCGCAATCGATGTATACCGAGTTTATCGAAACGGCAAGTTTGGCCGGATACGCACGGTTGGCAAGTCTGCGGCTTGATGCGTCTGCGCAGAAGGAGATTCGAGACTATGCTGCACGCGTATCGCAACTTGTGGAACAATGGTTTCCTGTTAGTTGGGCTGCGTTGTTGGGGTGAGCGTATTTTCCATGAAAATTTTTATCATGATTTGAAAAAATAAGGTGAGGAGCTTCCGATGAGTATCAAACCAGATAGTTGGATTCGCGCTATGGCGCGCCAGGGAATGATTGAACCATTTGCTGAAGATCAAGTACGGCAGCCGGAAGTGGGTAACAAGGTTATCAGCTATGGCGTTTCAAGCTATGGCTATGATTTGCGTGTGGCGGATGAATTTAAAGTTTTTACTAATGTTTACAATTCAATTGTTGATCCCAAACAGTTTCATGAAAGCGCTTTTATTGAAATGAAGGGTGATGTTTGCATTGTACCGCCTAACTCGTTTGCGCTTGCCCGCAGCATCGAGTATTTTCGTATTCCGCGAAGTGTTTTGACGATCTGCTTGGGTAAGTCAACCTATGCCCGATGTGGCATTATCGTTAACGTGACGCCATTTGAGCCTGAGTGGGAAGGCTATGTGACGATTGAGATTTCAAATACCACGCCGCTGCCTGCAAAGATCTACGCCAATGAAGGCATTGCCCAGGTTCTATTCTTCCAGGCGGATGAGACTTGTGAGGTTTCTTATGCCGACCGCAAGGGCAAGTACATGAAGCAGGTGGGCGTGACGCTGCCGCGGATCTAATTTCCTCAAAAACAGTCGAAAACTTGCTTTTTTTGAGTTGACTTGGACAAATTCGATATTCAATGTAGAATTTGTCCAAGCTGCTTAAAAGAGGAGGCCAGGCTGTGATTAGACGACATTTATCAGATAACGTGCTTATGGGCGCTCGATATTTTCCCGTGATTGGTATTTTGGGGCCGCGTCAATCGGGAAAAACGACGCTTGCCAAGGAACTATTTAAAAAACACACGTATCTTTCCCTAGAAGATCTGGAGTTGCGCGCGGCAGCTAAACATGATCCGCGTACTTTTTTGATCGCCAACCGAAATGACTATGGCATCATCATTGATGAATTCCAGTATGTTCCTGAGCTGCTCTCATACATTCAAACGATGGTGGACCAGGACCAGCGGCCGGGGTATTTCGTTCTCACGGGGTCGCAAAATTTTTTGATGAATGAATCTATCACGCAATCGTTGGCGGGACGGATATCGCTGCATACGCTTTTGCCATTATCGATAGGTGAGCTCAATGAAAGCAATCATTTGCCAGCCGAGATTGAGCCAATGCTTTACCAAGGCTGCTATCCGGCGGTTTACTCTAAAAATGTGCCACCAGACATGCTCTATAAAAACTATTTGCAAACGTACATTGAACGGGATGTTCGGTTGTTGACGAATATTGGCGATTTGACTACCTTCCAAACCTTTATAACGCTTTGCGCCGCACGTGTTGGGCAGCTGGTTAATTTTACCGCTCTGAGTAATGAGGCCAACGTGAGTGATGCTACTGCAAAGCGCTGGCTCAGTATTTTGGAGACAAGCTACATCATTTTTCGTTTGCAACCTTATCACGAAAATCTTGGTAAACGTGTAGCTAAATCGGCCAAGCTTTATTTTTATGATACTGGCCTTCTGTGCTGGTTGCTGCAACTAAGGCAGGATGACTTGGCCAATCACCCTAATAGAGGGAATATTTTTGAGTCATTTATTATCGCGGATATTCTCAAGCATTATTACAACAAGGGTGATCGCCCACGCGTATACTTCTGGCGCGACAAAACAGAGCGTGAGGTTGATTGTATCATTGAAGAAAGGCAAAAGCTTTTACCGGTTGAGATTAAGGCCGGGAGAACATTTAATCAACGGTTCTTTGATGGTCTTGAGTATTGGAAAGCATTGGCCCACAAGAGAAGCTTGGAGGGGTGTGTTGTTTTTGCGGGTTCTGAACAACAACCGCGCGTACATCCTGCGCTTATAAGTTGGCAATTGATCGACGAAGTATTTAAAAAGTTTGGTGTTGACCAGAAGAAGGATGTAACGTCATGATAGATTTTCTTGCCGGTGTGATAAAAAACGTCAAAGACAAAGCGGTTTGTGTGCTTGTTCATGGCATGGGCTTTGCGGTACTGACGCCCAAACCAGGAAATTTTGTCGCTGGGCAGGAGGTTGAGATGCACACGTACCTCCATTGGAATGCGGAGCAGGGGTTTTCGCTCTACGGGTTTGCCAGCGAGTTGGAGCGCATTGTATTTTTGATGATCATTGATTGTCCTAAAATTGGTCCGTCTATTGCGCTCAATATTTTATCTCAAGTTGGTGCCGGGGAGTTTTTGCAGTTGATTAGTGCGCAGAATGAAAAAGGCCTCAGTTCTCTTAATGGTATCGGGCCAAAGAAGGCGGAACAGCTTATTATGGAGCTCAAGCACAAGGTAACCAAGTTGTTGGCATCTGGTTCCGTTCCTGCCGAAGAGCAACAAAGTTTTGTTGAATGGCATAGCGTGAGTGAGGTGCTTGTGTCGCTCAATTACTCCAAGCCAGAGATTGGCAAGGCGATGACATATCTTGCTGCAAAATACCAGGGGCAGAATTGTTCGCTGGATCAATTAATACGATCGGCGCTGGCCTTTTTATCGGCCGGGGGATAAGCGTGTTCTTTAGGGAGGGGCGGGAGGGAATGGCCCGCTTCAATAAAAAATCCTTTTCCCTTATCGAACTCCTTATCACCATGGCCTTAGTGGCCGTGGTGATGACGCTCACCATCCCGCGCACCACCTTTTACGCCCGTTTTTTAGTGCAAGCAGAAATTAATAAGTTGTATGCTATCTGCGCATACCTGCAGCAACGAGCTTTAGCGAGTAATGAATCGCAATCATTGCAGTTTGATCTTGCTGCGCATACCTATCGCTTTGCTACGGTTCAAGGCAATACAACGATGCAGCGGTTGCCGGTGGCGGTACGTTTTGGTGTATTGCCGCGCGTTCAGGGCCCGCCTGGCAAGCCATCTGCAACAATCGATAAGGCGGCGACGTTCCCTGAAGTGAGCGGTATGCCGACTGTTAGTTTCATGCCAAACGGTAAAATTACTGTCGGCTCGGTGTATCTTATTGACAGTCAGCAAAAATGCCTAGGCGCTTTAACTTGTTCTGTATCTCAGGTATCCTATATGAGAAGATACTTTTATGATGATGGAAAGTGGAAGGCGTGGTGAATAATTTGATCGGGGGACATGCTGCGACTATTATACCGGTTGTTTTGGTCTTTGTTTTTTGGGTTGATCATTACGGTTTGGATCGTTCAAAACAACAGTCAGATCGAACAACTTATTACTCATAAACTCATTACATTGCTCGAGAAAGAGTGGAATGTTTCTATTGCCACGCAGTCCGCGCGTGTCAATTTTTTTACCTGTTCGCTTTTTTTGCATAATGGTAAGGTTGTTGATAATGATGATCGTCGTTGCCATTGGTCATTTGAAAAAGCAAAGGTGCATGTTTCACCATTAGCCTATCTGCTCAAAAAGAAAGTTTATCTGTATGTGACGATTAACAATGTCACGGTAAGCATGGCGTTTGCCAATGGACAATTGAACGTTATTGATCACATCAAAAAGATAGCATCCTCGCGATCTCCGGATGTTCCCATCTCTGTTCGTTTAGTACGCTTAAATAATTTTGACATAGGCTTGGATTATGCCAAGTTGCCTGTGCGGTTGTTGTTGTCTGGCTATTTTGAGTTAACCAAGGAAAAGCAGGATGGTGATAAACACAAGGGTATGCAGGGCATTATTGGCATTGAGAATCTTGATGCGTTCGTGCATAAAAAACCATTTTTCCAAAAGATGCATGGCAAGGGTTCGCTCATCAGAGATCCTCGGTCTAATGAGTGGGTGTTTACGCTTGATCAGCAGTTGAGCAATCCGGCCTTTGATCCTGTTCATGAATACCAATTGCATGGCGTATGGTCGGCAGATAAACGTGAGTTTGAACTTAAAGAAAAATCGGGATCTGGTGGGCAGCTTTCTTGTGCTTTTCTGCCAAAGGATATGGTTAAGGTTCAAGGTAAGATTCCTGCGCACCTTGCGCTCAATCTCGGCAATTTTTTTTCACGGGTGCATGAACCGCAACCAGTAACGCCAACCTCGGCGCAAGATCTTGGTGGGTGGTGTTCGCTCAATGGAACTATTTGCACAAGTGCACCGTTGACCGGGAGCTCTGGTACGTTGGCATTGGATGATTTTGTATACCAAGGTTTTCCGATTAAACATGTAGCGCTTACTTTGGCGCGCGTGAGCGGCGCCAATCTTCAAGCTCAGATAGTTCTGGAACAAGCTGATCGTCGGCTATTTGAAGGAGTTGTTGCCTGGGATGTTAAAGATAAATGTGGTCGCCTTACGCTTATTAACCCGCAAAGCATAAAACCGTTTGAAGGTGCGATAAAGCACTCGCCGCATTTGTGTTGGGTGATTAAGCCGCGTCATTTGTTTGTGACTGCTGAGTTTGGGAAAGAGGGTGCGCTGACTGGGCGCTACAAGCTAGTCATGCTTAATCAAAGCACCAACAATTATCTGGCATTTCGCGGTAATTATAATGTTGATCACGATGAAGTTTCAACCGAGGGGCGTACGCCTTCTGGTGATTATCGTATGGTGATTCCTTATCGATCTGGTGCGTACCTCAAGCAGTTGGAATATGTTGTTCAAGGTCATAAGTGCATTGATCTGCAGGTTAAAGATCAAGAACGACGCGTACTTGCTGGCTCGATACAATTTTCGCTCATACGATCTTTTTTTGAACAGGGCGCGCGGCGGTTGGTGCTTGGTAACAAAGCCGCCTTGGATGTAAGCCTCGATCAGCATGATTTCTCTCACGCGTCTGGCTCCATTACTTTGCGAGAGGGCAAAATCTATGTTCCAGAGAGCCGTAATCTTATTGAGCGCTTAGGAGCGTCATTTGAACTTGATGTGCCAAATAAATTTTTTGCGCTCAATGATGCTTACCTTGATTTTAGTAAGGGGCGCATTGTCTGCAACAAAGCTTCAGTCCGTTTGGATGATTCGTACGGTATAAAGATGATTCACGTGCCGCTGGTGATTGATGATTTATTTATGAACTGGAAGCGTGATTTTTATGGCGTTGTGTATGGCAGCCTGCTCGTGAACAAATTACCAGATAGTGACCTCAATCTTTCTGGAACGGTTGTTTTGAAAAAATCATTATTGAAGGACAATATTTTTTCTCAAGGTTCTGATGTGTTGTTTGCCGGTTCGCTTGGAAGCCTTATTCCGATCAACCAGCGCTTGAAGGTTGACGTTCATGTTTTAAGTGAACAACCCATTCGTGCGCGTACCGATGCGCTTGAGACGTATGCAAGCGTTGATGTGCGGGTACGTTATGCACAGGGGCAAGATATTGCACAGTTTCCACGCTTGACGGGAACCATTAATCTCGAAAATGGGCACCTCAAATTTTTGCGCAACAAACTCAACATCGAATATGGCAAGATCCAATTTGTTACCAATCAGCTGAATGATCCAATGATAGACTTGATTGCTCGTAATCGTATTAACAAATATGTGGTGACCTTGCAGGCGACGGGTTCCTTGCAAAAACCAACGATTATGTTGGAGTCCAATCCCGAGTTGACCGAAGAACAGATTGTTGGCTTGTTGCTCGCCGGTTCTGAAGATGCCAAACTGCAGACTGATTTATTTGCAATGTTGCAACAGAATTTGCATGATATTGTTTTGGGTAGCCGTGATACATTGCCGAAGGCGACTGGATTTTTAGAAACGCTTGCCAAGCCGTTTCAGTACGTGCAAATTACTCCCGATTTTACCGATCAATCAGGACGTGGAGGTGTTAAGGGAACGGTATCAGTCAACGTCAATGATCAGGTGCATGCGCAAATTCAGAAAAACTTTAACTTGCAAGAAGATTTTAGTGCGCAGGTTGAATACTTCCTGGCAGACGACGTGAGTGTTAAGGCCGTGAAGGATCAACGAGGTGAGTTGGGTGCTGAGGTTGAGGTAAGACTTAAACTTTGAGC
>CAZBUZ010000029.1:0-13635 GCA_964495205.1 uncultured Pseudomonadota bacterium
TAATTACGATTCATAAGCTGCAAAATACGATTTGAACCTGATTGTAGAGGGAAGTGCAAGTTTGCCGTTACTTTAGGACGATGCAAAGCCATAACATCAAAAAGATCACGCGTCATGTCTTGCGGGTGCGGACTAATAAATCTGATCCAAAAATCACCCGATATCTGTGCAACGCGATTCAAGAGCTCTGGAAACCGCGCGCCCGATTCTGGGTCGATGTAAGAATTCACATTTTGTCCAATCAATGCCACTTCACGCGACCCCATCGCCACATCCTTGGAAACAGCAGCAACAATATCTTTCATCGGGTAACTAATCTCGCGACCACGCGTAAAAGGAACAATGCAATAAGAACAATACTTATTACATCCAGTCATGATGTTAATAAAAGAGCGCTTCATCTCTTTTTCTGCCGCACAAATACCATCATCAACATGCTTCTTGAGATTGTATTCACTAATATTCAAAGAAGCCACCCTGGCAAAAGTAGCTGTATCCAACAAATTCAACTTTTCTACCGTCTTTTTTACATCACGATCTTGCCCACTACAATGCAATTCTTTCTCCGGATTCTGAGCATACACTTGTTTAAGCGTACTAATCTTCTCCAAAGTATCACCCAAATATGCTAAAAGAACCGGCATCTCTTCACGAGCACCAAAAACAAATGATAGGTGATCAAACGATTGATACAATTCCTTTTTGCGGTAACTTGCAACACAGCCAATAACCCCAACTTTTAGATAGGGCTTTTGTTTCTTCAATTCTGCAAATTGTCCCAAATAGGAATAAAGTTTCTTTTCAGCTTTATCGCGAATAGCACAGGTGTTGATAATAATCAGGTCTGCGGCAGACGCCCGAGAAACCTGCATACCGCCAAGATCAATTAAATAACGCGCAAGGCCCTCTGAATCAGCAACATTGGCTTGACACCCATAGGTTTTAATAAAAAAATTAATCACAAAAACACCCCAGAAAACGTCTAATAACAAAATACATGCGGCTTAAACGCTAAAAGAACAAATACTTTTTTTAGTATAAAGCAACTCACACAAGACTCAAGCGCCACCGCCATAAAACACCTTCATTCCAACAAAAACTCGTTCTTTTTTATCTGTTTCTTGAACCATGAAAACATATCTTTGTAAGCTAGCCACAGTTTACAAAAGAAAGGAATTGATCATGAAAAAAAGTTTTCCCTTCTCCTCATGGGCGTATTACCCAGTTGTCGTTTTTCTTGTTTCCGCCTCAGTTTGCGCATCCATACCACAGCCTACAGAATTAGAAACCCCGCCATCTCCATTTGGTTCACCACGTCAAATACGACACATTCGTCACATAGCTTTTGACCTTTTTGGCGTATTACTGCGCGTTGATAAAAATCAAGCTGATAATGAAATAGAAACCTCACCGCCAAGTCCTCGTTTCAATTCTGAAACAGTTATGAGCTCACCACGCTGGTCAAAGCTTGATGAGGGCTCGGCAACAGCAGAAGACGTTGCTGATGATGAGGCTCTCAAACAAAAACAAAATCAGGCCGCCGTTATCCAATACATCACAAACATTGGTAGGTATGTAAAACCAATTCGAGCTGGCATGGCGATATTCAACAGCATCAAACAACAAAAACGACACGATCTTTACATTCTCTCCAATATTTCTCAATACTGCTTAGAAGGTATTCGAAATGCAGAATTTTTTGATCGAGTTAGTGCAGAAGACGGCACAGATTATCCTAGTATTTTTGAAGACATCGCAGGAGAATTTTATTCATACTTTGTGCAAAAACTCAAACCAGATATAGGCATTTATCAACTATTTTTAGAAACCTTCCAACCAATAGGACTTTCTCTTAACGATTTTGCCTCAAGAACCCTTTTCATTGACGATTCCCCCTGCAATCTCATTGGGGCTCAAAAAGCAGGAATAGTAACCGTAAGTTGTCAGTGTCATGCAGTTTTGTACCATTCCTTAGTACGCTTAAGAATCATTAAACCCGATAAAAATATCGAATCACTCATAGACCCTATAGATCTTGCTCACTTTAAACAATTTACACTCAGTGAACTGCATGATTATGAGCGCATTGCACACGACTTACGTGAATTACACCCTGAGCGCTATCACTAAACGACCTTTAAAAGTTCATCAGGCTGATCAATAACATTAAATGGCTGCTCTTTCTGTAGCGCTTCACGTGTGTTAAACCCCCACGAAACGGCAACCATTTTTATGCCTGCTTTTTTGCAAGCATGAATATCACGCACCTCATCGCCAACGTAAAGAACTTCATCAGGGCTCAAACGACGTTCTTTGAACATGCGCTTAAAGACTACATGTTTGCCGAATAGCGAGGTATCCGAATGCACAAAGCTAAACCCCTTGACCCCTGCGTTGGTTAAAATGCGCTCAACAACATCTGGGAAATTAGAGGTCACAATACCCAAAACAAAACGTCCACCAAGCTCTTCAATGATATCTTTGATCCCTTCAAAAACCTTGATGGTGTCAATCTCATACTCAGCAACCGTCTCTTTGACTCGTTTTATAAAACCGGGTAATTGATAGAGCGCTAACTTTAAATCCTCTCTGATAACTCGTTCCAAGCTTTTATGACGGATCATTTGCACATCGCTGATGGGAGCGTACCCATATTCAGAGGCCATGCTATTAACCTTAGCAACGGCAAAGGCCATCGAATCGGCCAGCGTACCATCAAAATCAAAAACAATCGCTTTAACCTGAGCAGGGCTCGACCTGTTTTTTTTCCATTTAAAAATTTTTGACCATAGAGACATAGATCGCTACCCTTGTGTTTTGTAGCAAAACCCTGAAAACATTGACAGGGTAGTAGTCTAACCCAAAAATATTTTTTTTCCATCTCCTTAAGGTAAAGATAGCAAGAATGTGACAAATGCTTCTCTTCATGCTAGGATTGGAGCACAAGGGCATTTATGCGTGCTTATTTACATTATAAATTTAATTTATTGCAGGCCGTTCCCCGGATCTAGATCCAGCCTTCGCCCTTTGGTTGCCACGGCGGACCATCCTTCCTCCTGAGCCTGCACCCCTCTGAAAGGTATTTTAATGGCTATTCAAGCTGGACTTGTAGGGCTCCCAAATGTCGGAAAATCAACCCTCTTTAACGCGTTAACCAAATCAAGCATACCCGCTGAAAACTATCCTTTTTGCACCGTTGATCCCAATATGGCCATCACGTATGTCCCAGATGAACGGCTTGACCGCCTTGCGCAAATTTTTAAATCAGGGAAAATCATTCCAACCACGGTAAAATTTGTCGATATCGCTGGGCTGGTTAAAGGTGCTGCAGAAGGGGAAGGCCTTGGCAACCAATTTCTATCCCACATTATGGAGGTAGACCTTATCCTTCACGTACTGCGCTGCTTTGAAGATGCAAACATCACACACGTACACAATACCATCAATCCACTCGATGACTTTGAAACTATTTGCGCAGAACTCATGCTCAAAGATCTTGAATCAGTCGTCAAACGCGAAGAACGCCTTGCTGCTATCATGAAAAAACACGGCAATTCACCACAACAGATGAAAGAATTCGAAGCTGAAAAAGCATTTTTACTTGCTGTAAAGACAGCGCTCAATGCGGGCAATATAACAGAGGTGCAAGCTCTCGTTGCCCAAGCAAAAGAAGCCGGCACACCAACAGTCCCCCTCCTTGCGGGCAAAAACTACCTCATCGTCGCCAACCTTTCAGAAGATGACTATGCGGGCAACAACTACCAATCCAACGCACAATACCTTAGCCTCATCGAAAAATTTGGCAAAGAAAAAGTTATCCCTGTTTCGGCCAAAATTGAATCTGAACTCGCTCAATTGAGTGAAACCGATGCTGCTGAAATGATGGAATCTCTCAACATCACGGAAAAAGGACTCGATAACATTATCGCCAAAGCATATACCAACCTCGGCCTTATCACGTACTTCACTTGTGGCCCCAAAGAGGCACATGCTTGGAGTATCCACAAAGGAACCAAGTGTCCGCAAGCCGCAGGCGAGATTCATTCCGACCTTGAGCGCGGCTTTATTTGTGCTGAGGTCTACAACTGTGAAGATCTTTTTGCCGCCGGCAGCGAACAGCAATTGAAAGCTCAAGGGAAAATTCGCATTGAAGGTAAAGAATACATAGTACAAGACGGAGATTTGTTGAACATTCGCTTTAACGTGTAAAAGAACTTAAAAAAAGGAAAAGCCATGAGCAAAATCAATACGCAAGTAATGTCCGGCTTCATGGAATTATTACCAGCCGAACAAATACTTTTTAATAAAATGTATGATACCATCAGAACAACATACGAACGTTTTGGTTTTATACCGCTCGACACCCCCGTCATTGAACGTGCCGAGGTTTTATTTGCAAAAGCGGGAGCGGAAACAGAAAAACAGATCTATCGAATCGATAAAGGCGATACGCCTCAAGCGCTGCGTTTTGACTTAACTGTTCCACTTGCGCGCTATGTCAGCGAACATTTGAACGAGCTCACTTTCCCCTTTCGCCGCTACCACATGGGTAAAGTTTATCGCGGAGAACGTGCGCAAAAAGGTCGATACCGGGAATTTTATCAGTGCGATATCGACATTATTGGCAACGGAGAATTAAACCTGATTAACGATGCCGATATCGTCAGCGTCATCAACACTGTTTTTACAGCTTTAAATGTTGGGAAATTTACGGTACGCATCAATAATCGTAAAATATTGAACGGCTTTTTTGCGGGCCTCAATCTTGCCGAAAAAGCAACCGATGTTTTAAGAATCATTGATAAACTAGAAAAAATCGGGCTCGAAATGGTTCAAAAAGAACTGGCTGATTTAGGAATCCCATTGGCCTTAGCTGAAAAAATTTTAACATTAGTCGCCCTTAAGGGAGCTCCTACACCTGTTTTAAAAGCACTTGAATCATGTAACATCGATAATGAATTGTTCATCACAGGCGTTCAAGAACTAACAACGGTTATCAAGCACTTACAAGAACTTGGCGTTCCAGAAGAAGCTTATGCGATTGATTTATCAATTGCTCGTGGACTTGATTATTATACAGGAACAGTCTATGAAACCATGCTGAATGACCTTCCTCAAATTGGGTCTGTCTGCAGCGGCGGCCGATATGATAATTTGGCCGAATCTTTTTGCAACCGCAAACTTCCCGGCGTTGGCATTTCAATTGGTCTCACACGATTATTTTCGCAACTCCTAGAACATGGAACCATCAAACCGACCAGCAGCACAACCAGTAAAGTTTTAATCATTCCGTTAATCGAAGACTTAGCAATCCCACTATCTATCGCAACCGAACTCCGCATCGCCGGGCTCAACACCGAAGTTTACTTGGAAGAAGCCAAAATGAAGAAAAAGCTTGATTATGCCAATAAACTAGGCATCTCTCATGTCATTTTAATCGGTGAAGACGAGATTAAAACAAACAAATTTACCGTCAAAAACATGCTATCAGGACAACAAAGTAGCGTCAGTCGTGAAAATTTGGTTTGGACCGTAGGGCAACAATAACATAAACCCTTGTATTTGCCATCCCGTTTAAGCATGCTCATAGTAACACCAACTTATTTTTTAAGAAGGAAATGATCATGCCAATGCTACCAATTCATACAAAAAAAATTGTGTCTTTTGTTATTTTATTTTGTTTGTTGGGGTATAAACAAAACGCCACGCAAGCGAGCACAATCAATCCTGTATTGCTCGCTCCCACGGCCGCTAAGTTTTATGAGGCGGTACAACAGGAATTTGCCGCGCTTAAACAAAACACGCCAACGTTTGGTGAAAGTAAAAACAAAGCATGCCTTGCTAAGGCAGAAAACATCGAACGAGCTCCTAAGCTTCACGCTTTTTTGCAGCACATAACGGAACAACTCATAGAAAAAACGCAACTTAAAATGCCCACGATCTATGTTTATTTAGGAGAAGATGTCAAAAGCTACAACGCCAGCATGCAAACCGTACACCTCATATCAAAACTCACGGCAAAAACAGCAACCGGAACAATTACCACAGAAATAGCAACCAACGAATACAATTTAACAATCGGCAAAGAACTTATTAATTTATTTTTTTGGGATAGCGCTAACCGAGGATGCCTTGCTGCCGTTATCGCTCATGAAATAGGTCATGCGGTTAATAACCATAAGGCCTTATCAAAAATTAACGAATATGAAGCAGACAAAACAGCTATTAAGATACTTGAGGATCCGGAAACACTCCCCAAAGCTATCGATATGCTTACGCTTGCAGGCCACATCTACAACAACCTTGCAGCCATCTCAAGTGACGCACTCAAAGAACATGTCCATTTTCTCATCCGCGTCATGACTTGTTCACTCATCAAAGAATTTCCAACCCTTGGCAAACTCGGTGTTTCTTCGTCGCATACAAATTTTGCTTTTGCGGTTAATGCTGCGCTTGAACCAATTTTAAACCCAAAAACAACCGGTAATCAACCTATGAATGCTGCCGATGTAGTCATAAAAGCCTACAACAAGCTTAGACTCGCTTGCACATCACCAGAACAACTCTTAGGTGACGATCCACGCAGATTATCCGTTCAAGGAAAACTACTTGACGAGCTCACCAGCAAATATTTCTCGCCAATCAATCATCCTGACCCTAAAAGCCGCAGAAAACACATGGAAACATGTATAGCAGAAGAATTAGGCAAAATTGAAACTGAAGCAGAACTCGACTAAAAGCAGAGGAATTTAAATTCCCAATCCCTTTTTTTTGATGCTCTTGGGCGACATAAAAATGCGACGCTGATGCTCCATGCTCCGCTTACTCATAACATGATAAAAAAAATCACGATCAACACCGCGGATGACAGCCTGCTCATGCGCCTCGGCCAAGGCAACCGGATAGCCACGGCCCTTTTCAGCCTGATCAAGAGCAACAGCGCACACCAAATCAATAGCTGCTGGATCGTTGGCAACCCATGCAGGAACTTCGATGCGCACCACTTCACTACCCGCATCCACATAAAAAAAAGCAGGTTTAAGATGAGCTGGATAGTGTTCCACAATCTTTGATGTACTATAAAAAATTGTCGTTCGACCACGGCTAGGTAAAAGAAGCCGACACAATTGAGCATCAGTTACCTGATCAACAGCACGACAGG
The DNA here is from genome assembly GCA_964495205.1 of uncultured Pseudomonadota bacterium. Taxonomy (GTDB): domain Bacteria; phylum Babelota; class Babeliae; order Babelales; family RVW-14; genus GWF2-38-10. The sequence continues at coordinate 7,163 of CAZBUZ010000029.1, forward strand.
GAAAATCTACTCGCGCTTGAAAGGCGTGATGGCAAGGAATACAGTTTGCTCGATCGAATCGACACAACCCAAGGCGCACAAGGTTTATCAACTCACGGCTCTTAGGCATGCTGATGTACCCGGCCATAACAATCGCTCGGTCATAAAATTTTTGTAACGCATCAAGGTACACGCGTAAAAACGCATCGCGAACCTCGGGAACCTTTCCTTCCAAATGCCAGAAGACTAAGCTCCCATCAAATAAAAAAATAAAGGGCTTTCTGCCATCACGCACAGCAAATTGCAAACCAATCATAGCATGGGAGGCACGCTCAAAGGCAGTCGCAAATTCGGCGGCTTCTCGTTGCAAATCAACCATATCTAATGAAAAATGCCCAAACTCATCTGACAATTGCTCAGGAATAAAAACCTGCGGCGTTGAAAAAAAGGAGACAGAACCTTGCGTTGCATAATGCAATAAACACCCGCCGGTATTGATCAAAAAACATCCAACACCACTCAGGTGTCTTTCTGGATAAACTTGTGAGCCATCGACACCCAAAACGGCATATTCCGCTAAGGGCGATGGGGCTGACACAACCGTCGATAAATCTCCCTGCCACCGCGGCAATAAAAACGAACTTTCACTTTCTTCTACTCGATTAATAAACGTCTGATCTGACACAATTGCCCCCCACGTACGGAGAGCAAGAGCTACTTGATCATCTTCGCATGAGGAAAAAAGCTTATGCGATAGGCTATCTAATAGGCAAACAAGTTTATTACGATCAAGCATGCAGAGACCCTTAGCGATAAAGCTTAAACTGCACAAGCCAAACCAGACCAAAAAGAACACCACGCAAGGCACTCAATAAGGTTTGGATAGGTAAGCCAACCACCAAGGCCGTCAAAAATTCAATAGATCCTGCCATTAAGGTTAACAGCGCAAAGAAAATACTAAAACCTGCAACACTTTTTTCTCGAAAAATCTTCATCACCTGCGGCATCTGGTTAAGTAATGATAAAACAAACATCGTCCATCCAGCGCCAATACCAACCTCTAGAGGATGATTTATACTCAACGGAAAAACAGCAAGCGCACCCATCATATTCCCCCCGTACAAAAACCAATAAGGACGAGTTGCCGTTTTATCTTTGTCATATATCAAACGCTGCCCTATCAAAACAATAATAAAAACAATCTGAATAGGCGCCAGCAATCGATAAGCTAAAGGCAAATTACAAGAAAAAACATAATATACGACGGCAACTAGTGCGTTAAAATATCCCAATAACATAAGGTCGCTTAAACCATGTCCAGTCTTATTTTTAAAATTGGTAATAATTTGCGGTATGTAAACAAAGACGTAAACCAACTGTGCCAACCACATACCGATCACACTAAGCGTTTCCAGTGAAATATTCATAATAATATCCCCCATGTGATGTAACTTTAGCCCTCGCACATTTATTATTGCATATTGGACATAGAAAAATCAAAAATCCTTCGATCTATTATATCCCTTTCAAACCAAAAGATATAACCGTTGCGGGTAAGAAAAGCAACCTAATCTTTAGCTCATCCAACAAAACACCCCTAAAAAATATGATTTTTAAGAATATTCTTTAAGTTTTAGTTCAAAAATGCAATCTCCAATTGATTTTTTCTGCGCTTCAATTATAATTAAGTTTACAAATATAAATTTATTATAAAAAATCTTATTAAAAATTTCAAATCTTGCTTTAATTTGGAGGTTATTATGGTAAAAACCGCATATTTGCGTCATCTAATTGTCGCGTTTTCATTTATTTATTCTTTCTTCGCATTTTCGTCACCAATATTAGGAATGTCGGAAATGCCAAAGCCCAAGCCTATTCGTATAGCTGAGTTGGTTCTACCGGCCTTCAAACATCCAAAATCCCCTATCTGTTTAAGCGCAAAGCGTGATTTTGGCCGTTTTGTTCCTATTCCTGCTATTGAAAAATATGTTGTCAACAGAGCGGAAGAGGTTGAGCGCGGGTATAAAGCGGCAAACCTCTGTTTCCTCTATAAAAATATTTTTCAAAATGAAGCGCTCCAGAAGCAACTTCACCGCACAGGCTACTCAGTTGTTATCCCCAAATTCATATCACTAACAAGCCCAGAAGCGCAAGAGCTCCTTTACATCGATCTAGAACAACACGCACTGAGCAAATCACCAAGCATCGAAGATTTCCACGATTTAGTGCAACTTGGAGAAGACCTTCGACACTGCATCACTCGTCAACAAGAAATTGTTAGCAGAGCCTCACGCTGTCCCTCTCCACGAGAGGTTGTCCTTCGAAAATTTATCCATGAAGCACATACAATTGGAAGCCGATTAATGGTACGAAGCTCCGGAATACAAGAAGATACCGATGAGAACGCTCTCGCCGGAGCAAATGACACCGTTGTTAACGTTCCAGCAGACATCGAAGAAATCCGCAAAGCAGTCGCGCAGGTCATGAAATCATACTTTGACTTCAAATCGCTCTCTCAACAAGGCTTAACATCACCAGCTACCCCACGAAGCCCATCGCCACGTTTTCAAACGCCTGTCATCATTCAACACATGATCGGAGAAAAGCTGAATGGAGCAACAGACGCACGAGACATTCCCGTTGGATGCGTTGTCTTTACACAGGAACCATATGCAAAAACGCCAGGGGTAATGCTCATTCAAGGAACTTTTGGGCATAATGCAGGTGTTGTTGATAACAGCGTACCAACTGATTCCTTTTTTGTTGATAGTGAAAACTGTATTAACTCGGTCATCAAACACAAGCCACAACGGCTTATTCCCATAGAAAGCACAGCAGGGCATGCTCTAACGTTTGCACCAAATCCCATCGAATTACAACACACACCAATTTTGCAGGAAGAAGACATTCGCGCAATCGGACTTGTTGCACGAGAAATTGAGCGCCAATATGGTAAGGCCATGGATATCGAATTGGTATTTATGCCAAGCACAAAAACCATCCACCTTGTTCAAGCACGGCCACTCACCATTCAAACTGAGCTCTCCCCCCAATACCTTCAAAATATTGATAAAATTGCCACAGACAACATACTTGAATGCACAACGCTTAATCCAAATGATTCGTCAGTGCAACATATCACCAGCAAAAGCCAGCTCATTATCGCACAATCGCTTGACGAGGCGCTCATGTATTTTCTCAAAATGCCACAAGTAGCACAAGTAGCGGTCAAAGGGGTTATTGTTCAAACAAATGCATCCGCAACATCTCATGCTGCTATAACCCTTCGTTGTGCCCGTAAATTTATTATGTTAACGCCAGATATAACCAAACTTAATAGTTGGCTCTCTGCCCATCAAATTTCATTATTTGCTGATACGCAACAGGGAAAAATCGCCAATATTTCAGCCGTAATGGCGATCATAGCCGATGGTTGGTTCAAACACCCAATACCAACTTGCCTATCACTCATACCTTTTTCCTCAAGCGCTACAACACCAGTTCACCTCTATCCTGAAAGCATATATGGTTTTAGTGTTGATCAGCTTTTTAAAATGCTCAAAACCAGCGAAGATCAATCAGATTGCAATCGCTACCTCGATAGCATTTTGGCACAAATTCATGCAAGGACCCAGGAACTTGAAGCTGCCAGAACAAACCCTCAGCACAAGGTTTTTGCACATATCGACATTGACGATTGGTTTCGCATGTATGCACATGTACACAAGGCTGCAATACTTCTTAAACAAAAATTAGGCCTAAACCCACAAAACCTAGAACGTCTTTATGCTACAAACTTCTTAGAAGCTACACTCTTTCAAAAACCAACGGCAACATGCGTTTATTGCGATTCTTATGAATCACTTAATCAACGATATGGCGCTCAATGTGGGTTTATTACTCAAACCTTAGCGCCACTCCATCCAGATGGCTTGTCTGAGCAGCTTTATTCAGACCACCGTCTATTTTCATACGCACGCCTAGGAGCAAATGCAGCATTAACCGAGGAACTCGCAGTATCATGGATTCGCTTTATTGAGGCGATAGCCAAGACACCTGAAAGAGAAACCCTTCATTTCGTCATGGCGGCCCTCGCTCAATACGGCACGCTTTCAACGTTTATCAATATTATTTTCAATCGCATGCACGCCACTACAACGCCAGAAGAAATGATCGCCATGGTTGGAAATGAGTTACAAAGCGCAACCCCTTTTTTAACAATGCTTCAAAAGATCAACCACAATCTCGATACATACCCCATTGCAGCATGGACGCAACCAAAACAATTCAAGGAGCTTTCACAACTCTTTAGACAGCACTTTATAGATTTTTTCATGCACGATGATTTAGCAAGACTCTTCAGCTTTAGCCAAACACCATTAATCCAATGCTTCGCCCTTGAAGTTATGCATAAATTTGTTGACGTTTTTGACCGTATCATTAAAACCATTAAAAGCTCAACGGTCTATGAAGACACTTCAAAAATCATTAATATCAGCTCTATGGTTTCTGATTTCTTTGCTCTGCTGCGTCAATGGAGCATAATTATACCAACCAATGCACTTGCCTACAATCCCGACTGGCCTTTGAAAAGATATCTTGATAAATTGGACGAAACAATAGCAACCATGAAACGTAAACCGATATCAGCTGACCAGCTGCTTCCAACAGCATCATTCAGCGTTGCCAATGCAGCGCTTGGAAGCGCAACTTATTTTGACTATTGCCTACCCAAAAGCTGGGAAGACGTGTATACCACCATCCATCAAAGCTTACTCGTTATTCTCGGTGCACAGGCAACCCAGCATTTTACAGCTTCATCATTGAGCCTCCCTCTATTGCTTGATTCACTGCATAAAACTATAAGCCAATTAAAAAGAGCAGGAGGCATACGCACAGCGCAAGCTATCGGAATACGAAACACCGAACAAACCATGCTTATACGCTATAACTTACCCATTGCCAACCATGGTATCGTTTTTGAGGTGGAATATGAAAAGCCAACGCAACAAACCAACGTCACCATCCGCTTTGTTGGCGAAATACAAAATGGACGTTGGGCACATATTGCACATTTTATGCGCGCATGGGCAGCCATCAATCACTTACCGGATCCGATAGTCGTACTTGGCGATAAAGAAATATGCGCAACGGCAAAAATTAGCGCAGCCACAGAAGCAATATGGCAACTCAACCGCATATTCACTGCAATGATTAACTTTGCCGACGACGAAAATCCAACACATTTTATACAACTACTTTTAGCAGTCATACGCTCCATGCCAACAGAAAAACAACTTGAAGCGCTCGCAGCGTTGCAACAGATACCCCCAACAACTATCTTCTGGGGTGCCCTATACCTTACCTGTGCGCAACAACAAGAAATGCATCATTTGCTTGAGCCAATCAAAACATTAGCAGGAATGGCATTGTTCGCACCTTGCATCAATCGTTTTTACGCTGATGATATGATGAGAAAATCGGGAATTGCCAACTTCTCCACAAAATTAAAAGCTTTGCTCATGGCACCAGAAAACAGAAAGGCTCATCTGAAACTGGCAAGAAATGTTGCCTCAGCTCCTGAGGCTTACCAAAGTGGTGGGCTTGCGTTATATCAAGCCTATGTTGAGCAAGATGATGAACGAGTTTATAGTCAAGCAGCAAAAACGACGCTCGCCGTATTAGCACGAGGACAAGCAACCGACGCAAACCTTATAGCGCAAACAATCATCGAACAACTTTTGCACAAGAAAAATCTTCCAGCAACAATCCTCCATGAAATTAAGCAATTTGCGGTGCACACACTCACCAGCGCAAGCAGCCCCGAAGGCTATCGCGCGGGATTGAATCTTTGCCGCCACATTATTAATCAAAGCGAATTTGACCGCACGTTGTGTAACGCCATTATATACTTTGCCCAAGTAAGATTAATCACAACAAACACACAACTTTGCCAAACATTGTTTGGTGAAACGCTGCCATTACTATTAGATAAGGGCTGGATATCCAACGAAGCTTTTACAAACCTTACACTCAACCTTCAGCCAACGCATAATGCAAACATATTAGCTGGCATTCTTACAATGTATTCCACACTAATTAAAAGAAAGTTTGAAGCTGCCTACGATACAATCCGTCAAACAATTACAGAAACAATGCAGCAGGCACTCATTGAAAATAATGTTGCATTAATAGCCTCATGCTTGCACATATACAAACTCTTTATCAAACAAGGCGTCAACATTCGCTCCTATGGATCATTAGCAAATATTATTCAACAAACCATAGCCATGCTAGATTATAATCTACAGAAAACAATTCTAAGCATAATCACGATATTATGCGAGCAAGAAAAATTCGCTCCGCAGGATTATATTATTATTGGCCATGGAGCTATACAAGCGTTACAACACACCAATGCAGCCGTAAGGCTCGCTGGAAGCAACATTCTTGCTCTCCTGTTGCAATATCCAACAAGTCGCCAAACAATCCAA
>CAZBUZ010000030.1:0-13542 GCA_964495205.1 uncultured Pseudomonadota bacterium
TTTTAAAAATTAAGATTTTAGTTTTTTAGTCTCACATGTATCTGAACCTAGACATCGCTACACCGCAATCTTCCCATCCAAAACCTGTTGAGCCAATTCAAGAAATTTATCACCAAAGCCCTCTTCCTTCAAAATCTTGAGCGTCACAATTTGATCCGAAATGCCGGGCATCAGCTTGAATGGATATTGAATTTTTTCACCAGGATTTTCGATAACCGTCACTTTATAATTCATAGCTCGTCCTGTTATTCTTTCCAATGCGGGTATAAGTGGAAAGTGGGTATTGGTTATGCAGACACCAAGCGGGTTCATAATTAACTCATAAATCAACCCATAGGCCGCAGCCATACCCTCTTTGTACGTTGTTCCATTAAAAACCTCATCAATAGCAGTCAGTACAAACTCGTGCGCTTTGCAAGCCTCATATGTTTTTTCAACGTCTTGTGCCCGCAAAACACCGGCTTTAAAATGAGAATTGCCAGCCGCAATATCATCGGTAATGTTCAAGTACGTGATAATCTTGCTAAACGGCGTTAACGTCAGCTCTTTTGCTGGTGCAATACCCAAACTTTGCGCTAAGATCATGGTCATAACAAAAGCTTTTGTTATCGTCGACTTACCACCGGCATTTGGCCCAGTGATGATAGCATTTTGAGCCATGCCATAAGGTTGCCCAACGCTCAAAGAACTCGGGACCACTTTCTCCGGATCAATAAATGGATTCCAAAAATTAACAGCTTTAATCGAAGGCGTATCAACCTCTTGAGGATCAATAAAGTGAGGGAAGCAGAAGACCACGCGCTTGAGCTCAAATTCTTTGTAAAGTTTAGCAATCGCAAGCTGTGCATCAAGCTCACCAAGCGCTAACATTGCATCGACAAATTGATCTTTTAGTTTGTCTATCAATTTAAATGCTGCATCAATGCGGCCCCAAAACATAAACCAGGTAGAATAATTGCCATCAAATGTTTTCGTTTCAAGCAATTTAAGCAAATAGTGCATGTCTTTTGATGTTTGTCCTAGTTTATCTAAATATTCATTAAAATCCTTAATGATCGGCATCCTTGCCGAGAGTTCATCATCCTTGGCAACCGCCTTGGCCATCGCCTTGAGACTATTCATGTATTGAGCAACATGTGCCACTTTTGCATAAAAGCGCTTGCCACTTTCATTTTTTTCTACAAAATTACGCACCGTCCAGTAAATCTCTTGCGCATGATCCCACAAAGATAGCCCACCCTTTGCAAAACGAGCAGCAGCAAAACGCTCATCATGTCCCTTACTCCAATTGGATATCATCCATGATGCAACACCCATCATAGAATAAAGCCCCAAGTTACTCATACCATTGGCTTTAGGGATCCAATCTGAATCATAGATCGCTTTAGGCAAAATTAATGCAGCAGGATCCTTGCCCGTCACAGCATACACAGGGATTGCGATGCAACTATAAAACAAAAAAAAGCGCGTTATGTATCTAAAAACACGATACATCTCACCACGTGTTTGCAAAACCAAAGGACTGGTGTTTATCCATTCTTCACAATCTTTTATACCATCAACCTGTGAATCAAATGGAAGCTTAACCCTGCCCTCCTCAAAACAAAAACTAAAAAAATCCTCGGGGTTCCAATAAGAAAGCATGATATTTTCAGGTTCGATAAGCGCTTTGAGCTTTTCATCAAGCTCGTTAAAAAATGCATCATTCTTAAGCAAATGCTTAACAATGGCCTGCTGATTATTCAATTGTTGCACATCAGCCATCGGGTTGACTAACTTGCGGTAAAAAGCAATGCGTCCCGCCTCGGTTATCGTCCGATCAAGCTGAGCCGCCAAATAAAAACGTGGAGCAGACTTGGGCCCACAGAGCATCTCGAGGTCTTGCCACGTTTTCTGATCCAAAACATTCGCTACCGGCAATGAATGCGTACCTTCATATTTTGACAGCAATGTAAACATCAAGCGCCGACGCTCATCAGGATCCGGATGAAGTATTTTTTCAAATCGTTCTTGAACAATAGCATTCCATCCTTTTTCATTAAAGCTTTTAATCGTCGAGCCAAACCCCCCGTCCTGATCAAGTTTTATTTCATTCAGCGATTTAAGATTTTCTTTAGCGATAGCCGCATATAAATTTGAGGACGTACCATCAAAAATAATATCATTGGCTTGCCCATGCTGCAGCGGTTGCACCGCATGATCTTGCTCAACCGAAGTTGCTATCACAATACCGCCAAACAAATAACCCAATAGCGCAGCACCAAAACGTTTTTTTATTCCTAACCCAGAAAACATAACACAACCTCTTAACCACATTTTGAAGTATGGCCTACTATTTTTAGCAAATACATATTTTTGGCTTCACCCTATCAAAACCCATCCCCAGCGGCAACAGTATATCTGGTTGCCATAAAATCACAAATTGAGCTCAAGCAGATCGCTTTTATTGAGATTTTAATTAAAAGCTAACCGCCTCATCCGCCTCATATCCCAATAAATCACCAGGTTGACAATCCAACTCACGGCATAGCGCCTCAAGGGTTGAAAAACGAATAGCTCGAGCCTTGCCTGTCTTTAAAATTGAAAGATTCGCTTCGGTTAGCCCAATCTTAGCCGCAAGTTCATTTGATCGAACTTTACGCTTTGCCATCATTTCATCAAGCTTAACAATGATCGCCATGATTACACCGTCAAATCTTGGTCGCACTTTAACTTATAGCCCTCATACATCAGTGAGGCAACAACAAACAGCACCCCTACAAAAAAAATGTTATACACATCACCTGAAGAAAAAGAGATGCTAATAACCCTATTCCCGACACCCTTATGCAACGTCGCCACTAACGATAAAATCATTTTTTTTATCGGAGCATACAACGCCCATGCAAACGCAATACGGCTCATTCTGCGTATCAAATCAAATGCAGGCAGAGAAAAGACAACTCCTTTTTGGTACAAACTAAGCAACCGAATAAACAAAACAAAGTCCCACAATAAAAGCACATAGGACACTGCATCTACCCCAAACCCCATGACTTTATGCCAAAAAGGCATCTCGCCCAAGGTTGCAGCCCAAATCTGAGCATCACTTACAATGCCTTCACAATAAGCAAATTCAGTCAACCATTCCTTGTGGCACAAGTTCACCTTGTCCAAACACCAACTATAAATCAAGTCAAAAACAATGAACGGCACGACAGCAACCAGGCTGAACCACTTCAACCAACGAGCATATACTCCTATATTTTTCATGAAAGCCACTCCTATTTTAATAACAAAACGGCTCAATAAAACATCAATAACCTATCACAACAATTATCGAATATCAATAAATAATTATTGAAAAACAAAAAACAAGCAAGTTTCTTGCCTTTTTTAGCTAAAAAATTTTATCCTCTGGCTGTCTGAATTTGTCGTGATTAATCATTTCGCACAACTACATCAAAAAATTAAAGGGAGGAGCGTTTCATGAACATTCTTAAAAAAGGCATACTCATTTTTTTTGGCTGTTTATTATTTTTGGGTTCCATTAAAAAATTGCAGGCCATAGAATCTGAGTTTTTAGACCCCTTTGAAACAGAGCTCGAAGAATATTTTATTGATGATGATGATGCTGAGATAGCAGCATTAGAAGCTGAAGCAGAAGCAGAAATAGCACCGCCTGACGAAAACACATCCGACGAACCTTTAATCACAGAAGGATTCGAAGAATACCCAGCAACGGAACCTGAAGCCACAATAATAGAAGAAACGCCATCAAACGAAGACGTTGATACTGCAGAAATATCTCAACTAGAAGCCGAAGTAACAGCATCGCTAGAAGAACCAGGAGAAGAACAACCCCAAGAACCGCAGCAAGGGATTGTAAAGCTCATATCAACACAAAAAAAAATCACCATTCCTCTCCTCGGAACATTCATCTTTGACCAACAAGCAGCGATTAATTTTGCTGCTATGCCAACCGCCCAGGTAACCGCAACGCCAGAAAAAAGCACCCTCGATCTAAAAATAATTCAACTGACTAATCCAATCCTCACTTTTTCCTTAGCAACAGGCTTGCAATTAAAAACGCTTGTTACTGCATTTGGTCAAGGGCTCGGCGAAGCTCTATTTAGCATAAATTTCGATCAGGCTGGAAATTTTGTTGATTTTTATGGGGAACTCAGCTCAATTCAAGAGTTTAAGCCATTTTCAAAAATACCCGCTGCTCAAACAATACCAGGACTCAAAGATATCTCTATAAACCAGCTTAGCCTTACAATTGATGCTCAAAAAACAATTCAATTTTTAGGGCAAGCTTCCATCTTAGGAATTCCATCACAAATTCAAATTCAAACGAACACGGATGCTTCCCCACTACTCAAAGCAACGCCACTTGAGCCACTCGATCTGCTAAAAGTCATCCCCTTGCTCAAAAACACCCCCTTTGAACATATAGGATTTTCAGATCCTTTCTTTATCATCACCCCACAAGATTATGCAGATCCTGAAACAGGGCTCACGTTTTCTCACGGCATCTCGTGTGCAGGAAATATGAAACTCGAGGGAGCGCTTTTTGATGTGGTAAGAAAAGTAATTCCAGTTTTACCTCATGCGGCATTTGTAACCTGCACCATCAGCAAAGAACCAGCTTTTATGTTGAGTGTTACCGATAAGTTCAAACTATTTGGAGACACAACACTTGAACATATTTTTCTCAGCATACAGCTTCATCAACCTCGTCCACCAAGCCCAAGTTTTGAAATGAGCCTCAAAACAAACATTAGAACGAAGCTGCCAGGAGAAAAAGACCACACGCTTTTTACGGGCGAAGTTGTGTTACCAACAGATCCAACGCTACCAACCGTTACAATCAAAGGAACAATGCAGGGAATATGGCACAATGTCCTGAAACTCAAGGGCATAAACATGTCTGATGTTGCGCTTGAAGTGGGGGCAGCCATTGCGCCAACCTTCACGCCAACAAGCCTCGGCTTTGCAGGCACCTTTGAAATCGGCGATAAAAAAGTGGCAATGGCAACAAAAACAGCAAAAACTGGCAAGTTTGTTTTATACGGCAAACTCGACGGAGAAATTGCCTTCAGCGACATCCTCAGCCTTGCTCAAAAAACAGGGCTTGAGTTACCCCAAGGAAAGATCCCTGATCTTTCGCTTAAAAATGTAGAAATCAAAATCGCGCCCCAAGCAACCACCATAGGCAAACTGATATTTCCCAAAGGCAAAACATTTCGTGGGGAATTAACCATAAAAGGATGTGATTTTCTCACAGCAAAAGCAGCACATCAAAAAGCAATGCTTGATGTCACCATCGATGATCTAGGCATCAAAGGACAAGGAAGCATGACGGAAGTATCACTCGCCAACCTCTTGGCAATAACAGGCGCAGGGCCAGATAACAAAAAAAGCACCCAAGATGATGGTCCAAGCGTAAAGCTTGTCCTTACCCCGCAAGAACAATTATTTCTCCTATCTGGCGACATCACGCTTTTGGGCACAAAAAGCACAACCGACATCCACCTTTCTCCTAAAAATGCATCGTTCCAAACCACCCTAAAAATTCCACCAGCCCTCTCTGTAAAGGTACAAGGAAATATGGTAACAAATGGAAAACTCCCAGACTTTAAAATTTCAGGCGAAATCGAAGCACCATTAAACCTTCCTTTTGGCAAAGAGGATCTGGAAGAAGGCACTAAAATTTTAGAAGAAAACAGAGACAAGGTAATCGCAACGCTCAAAGAAAAGATTAAAGAAAAAGAACAAAAAATAAAAGAACGACAAAACAAAATGCAAGCAAATCCAGCGTATAAAAAACTTTTTTCTGAATTAGATGCCACAAAAAACAAAATAAAAGGAATCGAGCAAGAAATTGATAAACTTGAATCCAAGGTAAAAGGCTTGGACTCAGAAATCAAAGCACTTGAACGCAAGCTTGGTCTTGCATTCAATAATAACAGCAAGCAACCTAACTTATTTGATTCATCACTATTCAAGGACACACTTTATCTGACCAGCAACAAACCCAAAGCAAAAGACTTAGCACAAAAGCTCGATCCGCTCAAGTTAGATCTGCAAAACTATAAGGAAGAGTTTCCTCTTCTTTGTTGGGGTTTCTTTAAAAAAGCAATACGCTCTGTCTCTCGGGCAGCATCAAAAGCAACATCTACCGTTAAACATGCGGCGAAAACGGTAAGCAAGCCCGTAGCAGCAGTTGCAGCTGCGGCTGTAAAAAAAACAGAGAACCTCGCTGAAAAAGCAGGTGGCAAAGATGCGCTTGATAAGCTCAAAAGTGCAGGATATAATGTTGCGAAAATAGCAACTAACCCGACCCAATGGGATGATGCTATCAAACTCGCAGCACTCAAAACAGCACGCGAAGCAGCACGAGCAGCGGCTGCGGCAGCAAAGGCTCCGCTTAAAGGATTAGAAGCAACTATCAAAATACAAGAAGAAGCTATAAAAAATTTTGATCCCGTAATTTTAAAATTACGCGCAGAACAAGCAGCACTAATAGCAGCACTCGCAAAAACAACAGCTACCCTCGAAGCTGCAATCATCGCCTTTAAAACAACGACACTTGCAACGTTTCCTGCAATTAACTGGCTCACACCACTGGAGGTTAAAAAACTTGCCTTAACAGCAAGCCTGCAGGGATATGCAAAAGGAGAACTGCCAACCGTTAGCTGCCATGTGAAAGCATTTCACGTCATTGATAAAACGTTTACCTTTTCTGCAAAACTAAACGATCTGACAAGCATACTTAAAAGGCTTGTTTTAAAAGCATTTTTAATCAAATAACAAGGGAGAATGCTATGAAGATGAAGAAAATAATGCAAACATTATTACTTCTCAGCAGCGTGTTCACCATGAGTCATGCCATAACGTTTAGCATGCACAATAACACAGAACTTCCTGTAACGCTTTTCTGGACACCCGAGGACCCAGGAGTACAGATTGCCCCATATGCAAGACCCCACACAATTACCTATCATGCGGAAGCAGGAGCCATCAAGCTCTCCTTCGATGCCATACCAGATACCTCCTTCGAAATCCCAATAGGAACGCTCGATCAAGAAGGAACCTATAATATAATGATTTCTTCGATTAATCTTGCACAAGACCGTCCTCCTCTATCTGAATTTGATGAATGCCGCCTCAACGTGCAAATTAAGGATGAACAGGAAAGCGTTATATTTGAAACCTCAGCGCCCTATTTTGTTTGGAATTTTTCCAACGACCATAGATTTGAGTAACCAGCAGCAAGCAATGGTTGAATAACAGCAAACAGAGAACATTGTAGCCCTTGAAGTATTTTATTTGACAATTAGAATTTTTTAAAATACAATGAGAGAAGTTAAGTGGCTTTTAAATAAAAATCATCATTTCTTATGAGATTTAATTCATTTTTAACCAATTTTGGAGGTTTTATGTCAATTTCAAAAAAATTAAGCTTGGCTGTTTTATCTTTATCACTTATCGCTGGCAGCACTCAAGCAAATCCTATTCTTGATCGTATCCTTGGGCACCTAAAAGGTTCACAGCAAGACAACGAATTAACACGTCGAGAAATTACTCAAATTCTTGAACAACGTAGCACGCGAACCACGCGAACACCAAGTCCTTTAAACACAGTACCTACAACGCCAAAGCTTGAACTTGAAATCGCAAGCAATTCGGATCAAGAATTGACAGTTCCTCAAATGTTAGCTTTATTAGCAAAGCGCTTGGAACAAAGAAGAACAGGTAGATCAACACCACCAAGTCCACTGACTTCACCTGTTGCTATGGACCCTATGGACATGGATACTGAAGGCAAAGTTGAATAAATCGATCAAATATCGTTTTAAATACTACAAAAGCCCCTGGAAAACCCGGGGGCTTTGTTATATAGTAGATCTCAAAAAATTAAGCTTAAAAAGGATCATTATGATTAAAAAAATTAATACATCTTTTCTGCTATCACTTGGACTTCAATTGGCATTCATTCAACCGTCATCAGCCATGCAACTAACACCACCATTCAACTATCGATCACCAGCAACAATATCAACCTCTCCCGCGCAGCAAGAACGAGCTCATGGTTTTTTACGCAACTACCTTTACCAAGAACTAGCCACCGATCAAGACACGCAAATTGTTCTTTTCAGCATAGGAAGCTATGTCAACGAAGAAGGCGGGGAGCCGGAAGCAGAAATTCAACAGCATAAGGCACTCCAACAAGTACCCCAATACATCACCGATGCTATAGCACAAAACCCCAATCTTAAAGTCAAAATTTTTCTCATCGACCCTGTTTTTAAAACCTTTACCTACACAATAAACAACAACCTCAAAATCATAACGCTCCCACTCACCCTATTTGGATCATACGATATGATGAAAAATATCCTAGGGACACCAGAGATACAACAAATCATACAAAGAGACATAAACGCTATTTCAACCTACATCGCCAGAATCATCGCACGCCAGGGGATTGCCGTTGTCGCTGATATGTCATTTGTGGTTAAGGAAAAGATGCGCCGCTGGATGCAAACCAACATCCCAGGTGCTCGTCCAACAAACCTTTTCTTTTATGATATCAATGACATCTATTTTGAGGGTGATGAAGAAACTTTTGCACGATCCATCACTAAAAAATTAATCATCGAACCAACCCCAGCAGGACCAGAAATCAGACCATTGGCTTGACGCCCCGCCAAAACCACTATAAAACCATTGTTTTTTAGTACATTTTGCCAGGTTCAAACTTCTTTGTTATGCTTGATTAAATGATACACAATAAGTTCAACCATAACAAAGGAGCTTTTCATGAAAGCGATTTCTCCAGGTAGTAGCGCTTTCCATATGCCATCCTTCAGCGAGGTCCTTATGACCCGCATCACCTTTATTGCCTCCATTGAGCCTTGCTCAACTTCTTCTTTTTCTTCTCTTTTCTGGCCTTGGGCCTAATCAATACTTTTTCTAAAATTCTATCTTTTTCCATTATTTGTGCATAAGAGCACACCTGTTTTATTTTTTTGTTTTTAAAGACGCGATAATTGTGTCTTTTTAAAAACATGTAATTTGATTTTTTTTAATGAAAGGACAAACCATGAACTATGGTTTATTGTGCCTTTGCGTACTGTTTTGTTTTGCCGGCTGCAACCAATCACCTCAACCTGATGAAGCAAAAGCAAAACAAAAGCTTTCGCATGGGCAAGAAACAACAAAAAGAATAGCCATCGTAACACCGGTGACACATCCTTCTCTTGAACAAATTCAGGAGGGCTTTATCACAACACTCGAACAAAACAAAAACTACTCGTACGCCTTTGACGTTTTTAATGCCAACGGCAAGGAAACACTCTTGCGCGCACAAACAGAAGAAGTGGCAAGCAAAGACTATGATCTTATTTTTACTATCGCAGCACACCCAACATGCGTCGCCAAAGAAATCCTCACCAAAAGACAAAAAACAACGCCGCTCGTTTTTGGCGCAGTTGCCAATCCGGTAGGATTAGGCATCGTACCATCAGAGACGCAACCAGGATCATTTATAACAGGCGTCACTGAATCCATTGACCATCAAAAGCAATTAGATGCTCTTCTTTCACTCAAGCCCGCAATTAAGCAAATCCTACTGGTATACAATCCTGCCCAAGGTGCAGGTCTCGAAAACAATAAAGATGTAATCGCAAAAATCCTGCAAGAAAAAAACATCGGCCTTACCTGCGCGCAGGTTTACACCGTCAATGAAATTCAAGCAAAGGTTGCCGGCCTCATTCCTGGCCATGATGCACTTCTTGTTCTTAAAGACAACACGGTCGTCCCGGCAATGCCATGCCTTGCACAACTTTGTTCGCGTCACAACGTCATTCTATGCTCTTCAGACCTAGATTCAAGTAAACATGGAGCCATGTTTAGCTTTGGCGTTCATGAACGCGATTTTGGTATCGAAGCCGCAAAAAAAGCACTGCTCATTTTGCATAAGGGGGAAAAACCAGGGAGCATCCCTGTCTCGCGGCTTGAAAACTACAAAATAATTTTTAATCAAAAGACACTATAAAAATCAAAGGAAATACGATGAACTTTATTAAACAATATCTTTTTACCATCATTCTTTCTTTAACGGCTTGCACAAGCTCTGGTATCATCACCTACCGCCAAGCAATCCCAGCCGACCTGCCCGGGCTTCTTGCTCTACAAGCCGCCCAACACGGCGATGATGCACTGCGCGTGCTCTTTTTCCCCGAACCCTACCAGAGTCTCTTCCTCACCAAAGCACTTACACAAGGGCGTATTTTTATCGCTGTCGACACAGCAACGGACGCAATAGTGGCACAGATTAAACTGTTCATACTTGATAACCAGAAAGAACAAACTGACGTTCTGAGTAATGAGTTGCATTGCATAGGCAATGATCGAGAACTCCTGACAAGCGGCTCATTTTTTATCGCCAAAGCAATACCCACGCTCCTCGAATGCCATGAACCGTTTGTCATCGACACGTCCACACTTTTTCTATATCTCGGCTCGGAGTTCACACATCCAGCATATCGCGGCCAGGGAATTAATGGGGCGCTCGAAGGATTCGCCTTTATGCACCTAACTCCTCAGATACAAGAAAAAACAAAGCTCATGGAATACAAGCAATTGGCCTTGTGTTATGGGCTAGTTGATGAAAACATCACAAGAACACCTTTAATACTCAAGCAGTTTATGATCTTTGGTAATCACCTTGGTATCCCACCCGCAACACCCATAGATTTTTTTGCCTATCGCGCTTATAAGCCAACATTCGAACTATCCACCAACGGCGAATTAAAACAGCTACCAGGAGGGCACCCTGGCAGCGGCTGCATTCTGGCATATCACTTAGGATAAGACCATGGACACCATAAGCTTTTTACAACATTACCTACGTATTAATACCGCCCATCCTCATCCAAATTACTCGGCAGCACTTACACTCCTCGAGAAACAAGCGCACAAGGATGAGTTTACAACGCAACGCATCAAGTTAGCATCGCAGCGGACCGTATTGGTAACAACGCTTGCAGGAAGCGACAAAACGCTTCCTGCTCTTGCGCTCAACCATCATATGGATGTGGTGCCGGCTCATGCCGGCACCTTTCCACTCGCCTTTGCAGGAACCATACAAAATAACATGATCATTGGCCGAGGCACCCAAGACATGAAGGGCATAGGCATCATCCACTACACAGCGCTACGCAAACTCAAACAACATTATGGCATACCACAGCGCACCATTCACCTTCTTGCTGTCCCTGATGAAGAGATTGGTGGCTTTACCGGCACAGGAGAGTTCATAAAAACAACAGCATGTGAACAGCTTAATATCGGATTTGTACTTGATGAAGGCTACCCTTCAGGGGATCAAAACAGGCTGTTTATCAAAACAAGTGAGCGCACACCGGTTCAAGTTCGGCTAACTTGTACAGGGCAACAGGCGCATGGTTCGCTGCTCATGGCAAACAATGCGCTCCACACACTCATCAACGCGCTCCAGACAATTGTAAACATTCACCAAAACCAACAAAACGCTGCAAACACAATTGCTCCAGGTTTGTTGCTTTCAGCAAACATAACATCACTTACGGCAGGAAATGACGCAACATGCAATACCGTCCCGGCAAACGCAACGGCCACCATCGATTTTAGGGTTCCGCCAGGAGTATCAATGAGCGTTGTATTCAACCTGCTTGAACAACTGAGGCATGAAAATCCTACGCTGCACTACCACGTCATCGCGCAAGCAGACGCAATAATAGCGCAGGACAACATGAGCAATTCAAATTATTACAAAGCACTCGCACAGAGTATTGAGCAAGAAGGATTGGCCGCCCAGCAACATTTTTTTGAAGGCACCACCGACCTACGGTTCTATCAGGATCGCGGCATCATTGGGCTCGGAATAACACCCTTTACATGCACACCAAACCTGCATGGTATCGACGAAGCGATAAGCATTGACGACCTCAAACGTGGAGAACGTATTTTGTTTAATTTTTTAATTAATTTTTGCGGGGAACCTTTATGATAACAATCATTCTCGAACAAACGCTCCTCTACCTCCCCCTCACTATTGGCGCCTACATAAGTATTTCA
Source organism: uncultured Pseudomonadota bacterium (assembly GCA_964495205.1). Taxonomy (GTDB): domain Bacteria; phylum Babelota; class Babeliae; order Babelales; family RVW-14; genus GWF2-38-10. Next base: position 12,109 of record CAZBUZ010000030.1, read on the forward strand.
CTCATGAAGTTGCCTGACTTAAGCCTCGAAAGTGCTTTCACCTTTGGTGCAATCTTGGCGAGTAAATATCTTTTGGCGCAGAGCACAACACCAACGACACTTCCATTCACTATCATAGCCGCACTTGCCGGCGGACTCGTTGTTGGTCTTACCTCAAGCCTCTTAACGCAAAAGGCAAAAATCCCTCACCTGCTCTCGAGCATCATGACGGTTGGATTATTTCATGGCATTAACCAAGCAGTTCTTGGCACAAGCATGCTTTCATTGACGCAGGTCAAAAATACGCTTGCCGCGCTATCCTTTATGAAAACGAACCCGGAACTGCCAGCGCTTGCAATCATTGGCATATTGCTCATTGTCTTGGCTTATCTTTTTTTAAAAACACAACTGGGCTATTGCCTTATGGTTTACGGCGACAATCCACGTTTTTTTGAGCACCATCGCATCTCTGGCTCTTTTGTTTTTTTTGTCGGCATGCTCATCGCAAACAGCCTTGCAGGTCTTTCTGGTTATTTGGTCGCACAAACAAGCGGATTTATCGATACCAGCATGGGACTTGGAGCAGCACTTTTTTGCATCACTGCACTCATTCTCGGAAAAACATTGATAAACACTAAGCACCCAGCAAGCATCCTTGTCCCAACCGCCGGCGTCAGCATGTATTTTGCAATTCAACAGCTCTTGCTCAAGTGTGGGTTTAATTTGAAGTATTTCACCATGATTCAAGCAACAATTGTCCTCATTATTCTCGTCATCACGCTGAGAAAAAAAGGCACACCCGGCGGCAAGCAAACAACCGATACCTTAGGAGTTTAACGATGAAACAAACTCACAACTTTTCCCTCGAAAATCTTTCATTTCGCTTCAGCAAAACTAGTTCGCTATTCTTTAACAATCTAAATCTAACGTGTCAAAGCAATAAGCTTTATTTTCTTCAAGGGCATAATGGTTGCGGTAAATCAACCTTACTACGCCTACTACAAGGTGATGTACAACCACAGGAGGTGTTGACAGGAAACGCACGCCTTAGCGACCACTCTGTCAACCTTGCAACAACTCGAGGCAGAACCATGCTTGCCAACATCGTAAAATTGGTACCGCAAAACGTCAGCCTGTCCTTAGCAGACAATCTAACGGCAACCCAGAACCTACAACTTGCAAGGCTAAGCAACTACCCAACCCTGGCGGCGCTGCCACAGAGAATAAAACACAAGGAACTCGTACAGCGATGCAACATCCCCTTCGACAAACCAGTCGGCCAGCTCTCGGGCGGACAACGCCAATTATTGGCCATCATCATGGCATTACAAAAACCAACACGCCTGCTTCTGCTCGATGAACCAACGGCAGCACTCGACCCTAGAAATACGATGCTTGTTACAGGACTTACGCAAAGAAGCCAAATAGTTGACTGAAAGAGTTAAGTCGCTCGGT
>CAZBUZ010000031.1:0-13308 GCA_964495205.1 uncultured Pseudomonadota bacterium
GTTTAAACTGTTGCCAGCTGAGCTTTTGCCAGTCTTTTTTTTGCCACATGCATGCTAGATTGTTGAGCGCATTTTTCACATACGATTGCTGAATGCCGCAAATAATTGGACCCACCGCGTCGATGCTCCACATTTTTTGAGCACCAAAGTCGTTCCACCCTGACTTGTCCCATACAAAAGTGAATCCATAGGGGTCAGGCCCGCGTCCTATGAGTTTTTGTTGTCCAAAAACAAGTTGAGCAAACGTTTTGTTGAGTTGTGACCCTATTTTTTTCCATGAAGTGCGATCAAAAATATAGGCATTTTGATTACTTCGTTTTATCCCAACAATGTTTAATCCATCGGTGGCAAGTGATACAAATTCTTCGTTGCCGAGCTTTTCCCATGATGGCTTTTGCCATTTGTAGGGATAATTCGTTCTTTCTTCGATACCGAGCAGCATGCCATTATGTGCTGCAATGTTTTTAAATTTTAAATCGAATGACGTGAGCTGCCAGCCGGCAAAGGCTGGCGTGGCGACACATAAAATAACAAGCGGAACAAGCATTTTACATTTCATAAGCCCCCCTTTTTTTGCCGATCGCTTGCTTGTCTACTATTTCTAATATAAATCTTATATTATTTTTGCTCTGCAAGACAATATATTGGTATAGGTGGTTGATTTTTTATTTGTTAATGAGTGTTGTGTGGGGTTGCGTATTTCTTGTTTTTATTTACCTGAAATCAACAATTCGTGTATAAAATAATGGCTTAAACTTGTAAAAAAGGTATAGTTAAAAGCATTCTAGGGGAGCGCGCGGAACACTGCTGTGCGAGCCAAGGATCATTGCTTTCTGTGGAGGTTTTTTTGTGATAAAAGATGTGTGGGGAGTTGTAAGAAAGGGTAAATGGTCATGGCAGTGAAGGTACGATGTATATTTGGCGTTTTAGGCGCATTGAGCTTTGCTCAGGTTTGCTTGTTTGCTGCTTCGAATTCAGAACCTTTGGTTGAGTTGAGAAGTGTTAATCAACATATTCGCGTTGATGCGGCGTTCCGATCAAAGTTGAGTCCTGCGTCTCGGTGTTATGTGCGAAAAACGGTCGCCAATCATTTAGATTTAGTGCAAAAAGAGCTTGAGCCCTTGGGGCTTGGTCTTAAAATTATGGATGCCTATCGGCCGTTGTCTGTGCAAAAAAAACTGTGGAAAAAATGTCCTGATAGCCGCTATGTTGCCAATCCAATACATGGATCGCGGCACAATCGTGGGGCGGCTGTTGATGTTCGTTTGGTGCGGCTCGGTGATGGTAAAGAATTAATGATGCCAACCACGACTTTTTCTCGAGCTTGCCATCGCAACTATGAAGGTATGCAATCGGAGGAGATGAAAAAAAATTGCAAGCTGCTTGAGTTGGTAATGGAGAAGCATGGTTTTATCCCTTTGCCAACTGAGTGGTGGCATTTTGATTTCAAAGATTGGGCCGCTTACAATGTTTTGGATATCGCTATTAAAGATTTAGCGGCGCGTGATGGTGCGATTACTTTAGCTGAGCAAAATACTGCGACCATAAAAAAGCCTGGACCTAAAAAGAAAAAAGCTGCACCAAAGAAGCGTAAAAAGCGACCACGCAGAAAAAAAAAGAAGAAACTGCCGGCACCCAAAGCTTTGTAGTTCCTTTGGTTGATTTTTTTATTGAATAAGCCTTGTTCTTTCGTTACACTGACCTTTAATTTTACGGTTTAAGTGCAAAATTAAAGGATTATGAGTGAAAAAACTTTCTCCAGCAAAAATTGTTTTAATTGTTTTTGGTTTGGCCATTGCCGTAGGCTGGTATCAGTTGCATGTCAGTAGATTTGGCGATTACGTGTTCGATACGTTAGCTATTGCATGGGAATCAATGAAACACCCTAATGAGACGGCGGCGTTTTCGGCAAGTTCGCCGTGGGTTATCAATGCCATTTTAAAGCGCGTGAAGCCGGGAAATATTTTAGAGCTGGGAGCTGGTCCTGGCACGATAACGATCCCGTTAATCGAGCGTTTTTTTTCTGCGTCTACGGCCCGTGGATGTTTTGATGTTGTTGAGTTACAAAAAAATTTGTTTGAAAAACTAAAATATAAGGTTGATGGCTTGCTTACCGAAAACAAACATAAGCCTTTAGTTAGTATTTATAATGAAGATTTTACGATCTGGAATCCTGCGGGGGCAGGCAACATGGATGAATATTACGATACCGTTATATCAACAATACCGCTGACGCGTTTGCCACAGGATGTTATCGAGAAAATTTTAACCCGGGCCTATCGTTTTTTGAAGCCAGGGGGTATTTTTATTTACGTTTCATTAGCTGGAGCGCGTACCTTTGGGTATTGCGGAGCATTTTTTAGGGAGCTTGTTACGTTTGGTGAACACTCTTGTAAAAATTGTGAATATTTGCGCAAGCTTGCATTTATTGATCAATGGATTGCTGATGGTTTTACCCAGGAAGAAGAGCTTGTGTGGTGCAATATTACACCAATGCGTGTGTATTGGGCGACTAAAAAAGGTTGATAAAATAATTTGACGAGCGCTTCAACGTATAATAAAGTACAAGAAGAAACTTGAAATTCTTTTTTTAGGGGGTGTAGCTCAGTTGGTAGAGCGCTTGCTTCGCATGCAAGAGGTCAGCGGTTCGAATCCGCTCATCTCCACCATTTTCCAGATTTCTTGGTTTCCATGAGTTTGGAGTATGGTTCACACAGCTCCAGAACGATTTTTCCATCTTTTAAAGTGCAGTTCGATGTGATCAAATTTACTAACCGCCGTTTTTGTTCTGCATTTCTCGTTTTAAACAACCCAGAGGCTTTTCTCGCGAGTTCTAAGATTAAGTTCGCATTCTCCATAAAGCGAGTATCCGTCTTCTGCTGGGTCAACAATTTCATGGTAAGCTGCTCTTTTTCGGCTGCCCAGCCCATGGTTTGCTCTCGCCAAAATTCTTCGCTTATCTTGCCATCTACATGGTCTGTGTATGCTTTATTGAGGCGTTTTTGCAGAACATCTATTTGCAGCTCTATTTGTTTTACAAGGTGATCGTGATACTCGATCTTCTCTTGAAGGCTTTCCCTGAGCCCCTGTAATATTAATTTTTTTGCTTCCTCGGTTATGTGGATACTCTCGAGCGCTCTTTCAAATTCGGCATCAAGCACCGACTGCTTTATGTATACTGACTTCTGAGCACACTTTCCCTTGCTATCTGAACAGTGGTAGTAAATGTACTTTTCCTTTTTGATTTCAGCAGTAAGATAACAACCACAAAGACCACACCTAATGAGGTTTGTGTAAGGAAAAAGTCCTTTGCGTGATTTGGTAGACTTATTTGGATTCATAAGTAGGCCCTGTACCTTGTAAAATAATTCTTTGCTAACAATGGCTGGGTGTGAAGCATTTTCACACTTAAATCCATCCCAATAAAACATCCCGGTATAGAATTCATTCTTTAAAATAAGCTCTACTGCGCTTGTATAAAAATTTTTTCCATTCCTAAAAACCATTCCATCAGCAAGCATTTGGTTTCGCAGTTTCTCAATCGATGTACCGGCTGCATAAAGTTCAAACATTTTTTTTACATATGGCGCAGCATCAGGATCTAATTTAATGCTCTTTTTCCCATTTATGCTCTCATTGAGGTAGCCATAAGGTGCACGTGATGGGTAAACTCCCTGTTCGGCCTTTTCCCGCATCCCCTTCTTAACTTCTTCAGATAGGTTATCTACCGTCTGTTTGGCCATCAAGGCATTAAGTCCGAAAAAGAATTTATCGTACGATCGAGAATTTTTGTCCTGAATCCTATTTTCTTTAACCAGATGGATTTTAACGCCAAAATCCGTTATGAGTTGGTCAATTGTCGCAAGATCAAAGAGATTTCTGAGCAATCTGTCAGTTTTTTCTACAAAAATATTTTTGACAGTCCTATCCTTTTTGACAAAATCAAGCATCTCATTGAATTGATTTCGCCCAGCTTTCTTTGCAGTTTCAACATCAGTAAATTCTTTAACTACCACAAAATTATTCATGGCGGCGTATTCCTGCAAAAATTTGCGCTGAGCGGGAATAGAATATCCTCCAACCTCCTGCTCCTTTGATGATACACGGGCATAGATTACAGCTTTATCCATACATCTTTCTTTACTTTGATTGCGAAACTATAGGGTAGTTCGATTCATTCAATTTATACCATTGAAACGGCTGAAATAATTTAACACAAAAGACCGACCTCTAATAGATAGTCTTTGTTTTGTGATATTTTCACATTGAAATATTTTTCACCCCCAGAGATGGTAAATTTATCAAAACACCGGTTCATTTTTTTAAAAATGACCAGAAGATAGAAAAATTTGCTAAATTTAAGGCATGTGGGTTGGTAAGGTAAACAATCAAACACAGAGGGGATCAGGTGTCATTACTTTTAAAGCGTCTTCTAAAATATTTTCTCTATGGGGTTTCTGTTGCCTTTATTTTGACCATAGGCCCCACTGTGTACCTCATCTGGTTTCAACCACCATTCTACTTCCCAAAGCCAACAGGCCAATATGCCGTTGGGGTTAAAACTTATCATTGGGTGAATACAAGCCGCAAAGAAACGTTTGCCAATGATCCCGTACATCCCAATCGTGAACTCATGGTAAATGTTTGGTATCCTACTACGCTAAAGCTTCGTAGGACAAGTCCTGCCCAGGGAACATTAGCCGCAAGGCCATCAACTCCCTATGCACGCTATCTTGCTGATTACTATAAGGAAAATAAAAAAACTAATTTGGCTTGTATCTTGGTGTCTCGTCAAATCTATTCTTATGCCCAGCTTAATGCGACACTCGCTACCGATGTATCACAATTTCCCATCATCATTTTTTCTCACAATTATGGGGGAGCAAGCGACAGTAATACTGCCCAATGCGAAGAACTTGCAAGTCATGGGTATGCTGTAGTTGGTATAAGTCACCCCTATGCTAATGGCATTATTCAGTTTTCTGATGGCCGTATTGCCGACGGAATAATCGCTGTAGAAAAAAGATTCCAGGGCGCAAACTCTATAAAAACACACAAACTACTTGATCAAGAGATTGAAACCTGGATTTCTGATGTACAATTTGTGCTTGATCAACTTGAACAACTTACCAATGATAAGGCATCTATTTTTTACCAACGGTTTGATCAAAAAAACATTGGAATATTCGGACACTCTATGGGTGGTGGAACGGCTGCTCAAATCTGCCGCCGTGATCCGCGCATAAAAGCTGGCGTTGCGTTAGAGGGGGTATTCTTTGGCAATGATGCAACAACTGGCTTTGACACTCCTTTTATGTTTATGCTTGCAGGAAATTTGGTCAAAATGTATGAACGCCCATGGACTCATGATGATTGGAAAAAATTCGGCATATGTTCGCTCGATGAAGAAAAAAGCTTCAGAGCAACGTATCTTCCAACGGTTAAGCAACTTGTCCAATCACGTAAACATGATATGTATGCATTTGTTGTCCAAGGTGCAGGCCACATGTTTTTTTCTGATGCAGCGCTTCTAAAGCAAGCGTCCATATTTTCTCGTTTTTTGGATTGTTTTGAGGACACTCGCATTGGAAGTGATGTTGGCCCAATCAATGGCTTTCGTGCAACAGAAATTGTTAACGCATATCTACTAAATTTCTTCGACAAGTACCTCAAAGGCAAGCCATCTGAGCTTTTGGATGGAGGTGGGAAAAAATATGTAGAAGTTGAGATAAGACAATGAAAGAAAAAATAAATCAAGAAAATTCGTTTAAGATTTTGCACCTGTCTGTTGCTAGCCCGGAAATAACAAGCATAGATATTGACGAATGTGGCGAGGGTCTTATTGATTTAAAAGAAGCAAAGCATGAACGCATTATTCCATTTGCTGCATTTGACAAGACATATGATGCTGGATATCAAGACAATGGCAGGGTGCGCATAGGACTTTATAAAAGATTGCTCTTGTTGCTTGAATATCTTCCTGAAAATATTGGAATTGCATTTGCCCAAGGTTACCGCCCATTGTGGAAACAAAAAGAGTATTTTGATAAAAAATTTAGAGAACTGGTAACGCAGTTTAACGATGGTGACCTTGAAAAGGCTTATGCGCAGACCAGCATATTTGTGTACCCCTACATTAACAATATTCCGGTACACTGCACAGGTGCTGCAATTGACTTTACGCTTTTTATTTTTAATAACGATGGAACCAAAAGCCTATTGGACTTGGGGAGTCGTGACACCACGATTGGTCCAAATATTCAAACTCAAACGCTAACGGATAATATTAACGAAGAGCAACGCAAAAATAGAATTATGCTTCTAAGTGCTGCCTCAAAAGCGGGGTTGGTCAATTATGGTTATGAATGGTGGCATTATAGTTACGGTGATCGCGTTTGGGCATACGTTGAAAAAAAAGAAAAGGCAATCTATGGCTTGATAGACAAAGATAAAGTAGATGTTCCAGCCAGTAAAGAAGCGTATTTCAAAAGTTTTAAAAGCTAAGGAAGAATAGCGATTCTTGATGGGAAATGGGCTTGATTTAGCTTCCCGCAACGACTTGAGGAGTAACTATAATGCTAAATAAAATTATAGCATGGGCACAAAAAGAAAACGCCGTAAGGGCCACTGTTTTGACAGGATCACGCGCGCACAACAGCGCAACCGATTTCTTGGCAGATTATGACGTTACGCTTTTTGTAACTGATGCAAGCGCCTATCTTTCAGATAGCTCATGGATCCATGCTCTTGATAAAGTATGGGTTGAGATTGCTGACAAAATTTGTGTCCCCGGGCAAAAAGAATACCACACACGCTTGGTTATTTTTGAAGGTGGCATCAAGGTTGATTTTGCTTTTTTTACAACCGACGTTTTAAAAAACTTTGAAGCTCAAGGTGATTTAATATCACGGTTTGCACGCGCCTATACCGTTTTGCTCGATAAAGATGGATCAACCAAGGTACTCGACGCATCAAAAATAAAGGCCCCAACAGTCGCCAAGCCTTCACCACAAGAATTTGAAACGGTCGTAAAAGAATTTTTCTTTGAGGCATACCATGTCGCCAAATACCTTCATCGCAATGATCTTTGGTTGGTCAAGTTTCGTGACTGGGCGACAAAAGAGTTCTTACTGCGCATGCTTGAGTGGCATGCAAAAGTACAGCATGGTTGGAACTACGATACCCTGTACCAAGGGAAGCATATGCAATCTTGGTGCGATAAAGAAACATGGATGGCACTAACCAACTGCTTTGCCCGCTTTGATACTGAGGATAGCTGGAAGGCACTCATTGCAACCATTGAGCTTTTTGGGTGTATCGGGAAACAAACGGCCAAGAGCCTGGGCTACCAGTACCCAACAGATGTTGATGAAAACATAACAGGTTTTGTGCTAAGAATACGGCAAGGGAGGGACTAACGTGCAAACAATGACTGAAAGCAGCATCGCCGAACAGCTCTACCTGCCAATTGGTGGTATTGATCAATGGGTGTGGTTGTACGGAGAAAATACAACGAATCCAATTCTTATCTTTCTGCATGGTGGCACCGGAATCTCACTCCATGGAGCATTTCGTCATTTTCATGGCAGCCTCGAAAAACATTTTATTGTCGTTGGCTGGGATCAGCGTGGTTCCGGCAAATCCCAAAACAATTCGATTACGCCAGAATCGATGACCATCAAAAACTTTGTCGCTGATCTTCACGAGCTCGTCCAATACCTCAAAAAAAGATTCGGGCATAACAAAGTTTACATTTTGGGTGAATCGTGGGGGTCTCTCCTTGGCATAACCTATGCGCACGAATACCAAGAAAATGTTGCCACTTTTATTGGCACAGGACAAATATCCAACATGCAAGAATCAGAACGTTTGAGCTATGAATTTATGCTTGAGCAAGCAACAAAGACAAATAACCAGGAAGCACTGGCACAATTGCGCCAGGTCAAACAACCACCATATAGTGCCATTGAGGATGTTGATGTACTGCGCAAATGGCTGATGGCGTTTGGGGGATGTCTCTACAAGCAAACAAGTTACGAACCATTGTTAAAACAACTTGCAAGCGATAAGGACGCCTTACCAGACTTCTCTGGAGTATCCAAATCGCTTCCAGCACTCCATCAAGAATTGTTTCACACAAACCTTTTTAACCAGATCACTAAACTCAAGGTTTCCGTCTATTTTTTAGAGGGTAAGCACGATTACCAAGCTTCATCAAAGCTTACTGAGAAGTACTTTAATGCGCTCAAGGCTCCCAAGAAAGAACTCGTGTGGTTTGAAAACTCCGGGCATAACCCAATGTTTGAAGAACCTGCGAAATTTACGGAAGCTTTACTTTCAATTAAATACAACATTACATTCAAGCCATTAGAAGAAAAGGATATGACTTTGTTTTTCGCATGGGTCAAGAAACCCCATATTGCCAAGTGGTGGAAATCTGACACCTATGAAAAGTTCGTTGAAAAATATCGGCCAAAGATAGCTTCACAAAGTTATGTCTTCCCCTTCATAATGTACATCAACGAGAACCCAATGGGCTACATCCAATATTATCTTGCCGACAAGGTTGATGATGGGTGGTGGAGCAAGACGCATGGCCAGCCAGCGGGAACCGTAGGCATGGACATCATCATTGGCGAAACCGACTATATTGGCAAGGGCTTTGGGCCTATGCTTATTAAAAAATTTATAGAAAAAATATACCAAGAAACCAAAACATCCAGAATAATAATTGATCCAGACGTAACAAATATTGCAGCGATCCGCTGCTATGAAAAGGTTGGCTTTAAACGGGTTAAAGAGATTGATTCTCCAATCGAGCTTTTTGACACCGAACCCGGCAAATTACTTCTGATGGAGTTGAGAAAATGAAACAAAATATTTACGGGGCTATTATTTTTACTGCTATCGTCTTGATCATAGGAATATCCTTATTCGCCCGCCCATACCGCATCTCAGGTGATTGTATGGAGCCAGCAGTAAAGGACGGGCAGTTATGCTTTTTAAATCGCATATCACCATACCTGCGACACTATAAGATTGGTGACATTGTCTTATTCAAGCACGATGAAAAAATTTGGATATCGCGCATTGTAGCGTTGGAAAATGATACCATTCAGATTACTGATGGGAGCGTAAGTGTAAATGGTGTTTCTGACAAAGTTCATAGAAGCTGGGCTCATTGGGAGCATGGTACGCATGCCATTAACAAACCGCTTAAAATACCCACAAACCATGTCTTTGTGCTTTCCGACAATCTTGCTGCACAGCATGATGACAGTCGCGTTTTCGGACCGGTACCACAAAATGCCATTTTGGGACTAATCTGGTAGCGCTGAAAGCCCTTGAAAATTATATGAGGAATTCAACAACATGAAAAAAGAAATAGGTCTTGCAGATTTAAAGCTCGATTCAAACACAAAAAAACAAATTCATGAGTGCCTCAATTTAGTTAGTGAAATTTTTGGACCAGATTTGCTTGGAATATATTTATACGGATCAGCAATAGTAGGCGGGCTTCAAAAATATAGCGACATCGACTTATTCGTTGTTTCTGATAGAGCCACAACACGTGAAGAAAAAGCTAAGCTTGCGGCATCATTGCTTAAAGTTTCCGGCATTTATATGAAAAGCAAAGAATTACCTATCGAACTGACAATAGTTGAGAAATCTGCAATCAATCCTTGGCGTTACCCGCCTCGATTTGATTTTCAATATGGTGAGTGGTTACGTCAACAATTTGAACATGAAAATATAGAACCATGGCCAACTAAAGACATGCCTGACCTTGCCTTACTCGTCACCCAAATTTTATTAGCCAGTGCTACATTAGCAGGCGACAATCCAGATCAATTACTTTGCAAGGTTCCTTACAGGGATTTTATGACTGCAATAAGGGATGCTTTACCCAATTTAACGTCGGAACTTGATAGTGACACTCGCAATGTTTTATTAACACTTGCTCGGATCTGGAGCACGGTAGCAACTAACACAATTCGTTCCAAACCAGCTGCAGCAGACTGGGCCATTAGTCGTCTGCCTGAAAAATATCGTTCAGTTATTGAACGGGCAAAGGCAATTTGCAAGGGCAAAGAAAAAGAACATTGGGATGATATACAGGAACTTATAAAACCCTGCGCCGATTTTATATTAAACGAGGCACATAATAAAATTACTGAAATTATGCTATCTGTTAATCTTAATAGATCTATACACACGGTTCAGTGACTCATTTCAATAAAACCATGTCAGCTCATGGCACTAGTCTATTCGTATCCCTTGGAAAAATGCAGGCCTCTTTGACATTGTTCAGCCCAATAATTTTTTGCGTTAAGCGTTCAAGCCCAAGCCCAAAGCCACCGTGTGGTGGCATACCAAACTGAAACGCCTGCAAATAGTACTTAAATCCAGGGTTTTCTGGATCACCACCAAATGCTTTAAGTTGTTCGATAAGTTTTTCATAGCGATGCTCACGTCGGCTGCCCGTAATTATTTCAACACCACGAAAAATCACGTCAAAGCGATCGGTAACGGCTGGATTTTGTTCGTTGCGATAGTGATAAAACTTCATTTCGCTTGCTGGAAATTCGGTGATAAACACCGCTTCGCTGCCCCATTTTTTTGCAGCATATTCGCAAATCCACCGTTCTTCAAATGGTGTCGGATCTTTTTCAGCGCGGAAGTCTTGTCCGGTTTCTTGATAACACAGCTCATGCAGTTGTGCCATTGGCACGACAGGAAACTTTGGTGTTAACAATGGACGCGTTGCACTAAGAGTTGCCAATTCGCGCTCGCAAGTTCGCCAAACTTCATCGCACGTTGCCACTAACAACTGGTTGATGACGGCCATCACGTCTTCAATGCCAGTGATAAAACCCATTTCAACGTCAACGGTGATAAACTCGGTTAGATGCCGTGAGGTCATACTCGGTTCAGCGCGATAGGTTGCCCCAAACTCGAATACACGTTCAAATGCTCCAACCATCATTTGTTTATAAAATTGTGCTGATTGGGCAAGTGTTGCCTGCTTACCAAAGTAATCAAGCTTAAAGACCTCGGCGCCACCTTCGGTTGATCCTGCAAGTAGCTTTGGGCTATGAAACTCAACAAACTCCTGAGTTTTTAAAAATGACCGCATGGCGTCACCGATAGCGGCCTGCATTTTGAAGATACTCTGCTCGGTTATGTTGCGCATGTTTACCACCCGCCACTCGAAAAGGTTATTGAGCACTTCGGGACGATGGTCGATTGGTTTGTCTATTTCAACCGGACTTGGTGTGGTTACCGACGCAACAACGGTGATACTTGGCTTATGAATTTCAACCCCCAATTGCGATCGTTTTTCAGCAACAACCAGGCCACAGACCGCCAGCACAGTACCCTGGTACAAACCATCAAGTTTTTGAATTTCTGCTGTATCTTCAACAATCACTTGCGTCAGCCCATGGCGATCGCGCAGTACAATGAACATGAGGTTGCCAAGCGCACGTTTTTTGTGCAACCATCCCTGGATGGTGATTTGTTGGCCAATAAATTTGGGAAGTTGGGAGGATAGAATGCGAGGACCTTTTTGTGGTTCCATAAAGATAGCCCCTTCACGTTTAAATGTTACTCCGTGTAAGGGCGAATTAATCGCGGTGCCACCTTACTTTGCAGCCGTGTTACCTAGGCTAGCCTTATCGACCACGCTCAACGTGTGGTATGGTCTTGTGCTGTAACGGGCACGCCCGAAGGATTCTACTGCTGGGGTTCCCAGGTTCTTTCCTTGGCTCAGAGGTGTCGGCCTCATCATTGCCTTATGCTTGTAGTATGGCACATCGCCCTTTTTAGTCAAAGTGGGCGCAATTTTACGTTATTTTGGTTTTTTTACATAGTTTCGCCCCCAGTCTCAACAAACTAATTTAAGCATTACGCAACAACAAGACACGTGTGGGAGGGCTGTGCATATGCCGAGTATATTATTTTTGCTGTTAAGTTACTCATCAAGGCGACCAAAAAGCGTCATGTTCAATTGCAAAGGTGCATCTGGAAAAACTGTTTGAGCATCAAAAGCAAAAATTACACAAAAAAACGTTTAAGTAAACCAGTTCGTGGATTTAGAAGTTCCCTAAGTCTTTGTGTAGCCTTGGTGATCATTTCCCAAAAACCTCTTGCCAATAATCCTCAAGTTGGTCGCCATATCCCCAACCAGATTCGTGAGCAGCTTTGATGATCGCCCTCAGCCTTGGCTTATATTCATCAAGAAGTGTTGAATTGCTTGCTGATTTTAACTTCTTCAACGTCTCCTCGAATGTGTTTTCAAGTATCTCATAGAAATCCTCTCCCATATCGCCGCCAAAGTCGCCTGAAAAATGAGTTCCACATTCTAAAAAAAATACCGTTAACTCGATGATATTGGCAAAAGATCCATCGCTTTGCGCATATGCATCTATCGCATCCTTAGCGGTTTCCAGCGAAGGAGAATGATTAAGTGGTGGATAGGTCGATTTCTGTATAATTTTCTTATAGGACCGCAATTGTTCCGATCCCCTATAAAAATTGTTTTCAACTACTTTGTTTATTTCATATCCATTCATGCGATTTCTTTCTTTGCCTTAAGCCTTATACTTTTGGGAGTTTTCTTTTGTTTGGTCCCAATCAAATGTTTGTGTTTCTCAAGCTCTGCTTCAATTTCTTCTATTGTTGGCAGACTTCCCTTGAGGTTCTTAGGTAGTGATTCAACAAGCTTTGTCTTATAGCTGGCTACGCCAATTGGCTTATTTATGTCTCTCAATGCATATTCTGCAACATAATTGTCCTTGGTTTTGCATAACAATAAACCAATTGTTGGGTGATCTTCAGAATGTCTCAGCGTACTATCAACAGCAGAAAGATAGAGGTTAATTTGCCCCAAATTTCGCGCATCAAATTCTTCTGCTTTTAGCTCTACAACGATAAAACATCTCAAGGCTATGTGATAAAAGAGCATATCAATAAAAAAATCTTTCTCCCCAACTGTTACAGGATATTGGCTACCTATAAAAGCAAACCCTTGCCCCAATTCCAGCAGAAATTTTTGTATGTGTGACATAAGCCCTAATTCAATTTCTCGCTCTCTTGCCTTCTTGTCTGTAGTCAAAAAATCGAAATTATAAGGGTCTTTAAGCGTTTGCTCGGCAAGATCTGAATAAGGTTCCGGTAGTGTAGTTTTAAAGTTAGTGATCGCTTTCCCCTGGCGGCTATATAAATCTGATTCAATCCACATAACCAACGAAGCCTGTCTGGGTTCATGACATTTGAGACTGATGGGCCTCCATATGTCTATAGTAT
>CAZBUZ010000032.1:0-7091 GCA_964495205.1 uncultured Pseudomonadota bacterium
TTAAAAATTAAGATTTTAGTTTTTTAGTCTCACATGTATCTGAACCTAGACAAAGCCCTGCTCCAGCCATTTTCAATTGTTTGTTGTATATACCAAAGTCGCTGATCATTACTTTGAAGCTTTTCTAAGATGGCTATATTATGCCCCCATGGTATTTGTGCAACAGCTGTTGCACAATTGACCTCTTTATAACAGTCTGCAAACTTGCGCATATATTTTAGATTACGTATCGAAAATCCTGCAATTCCTGGGAAGCTTTTTCTCAAATCTTGTGCAAGTCGTTCTACTACTTTTGTACCCCAACCTTCGACACCCATTTTTTCTGAGATAATTTTCCCAATTCTCCAATAAAGCAAGGTTAGCTCTTTTGTTACGGATAAGGCGGCCTTAAGCTGTGTTTGAAGAATATCTGATTTGATATTCTCAAGAAGTTTTGCATATTCTTTAGCTGAAACTGCTGGCGTTTCTACCTTTGTAAAAACTTTCTTTGTGACCTTTTTCTTGCTCATCATTAATCCTTTTTGTTTTGAGGGGTGGTTGATTGTGCTCTAAGCTGCTCATCAAAAAAATTAACAATCTGCGGCATAATCGTAGTTACAAGAATATCGGCGGCCTTGCCAGCGGGCACCTCTAATCCAAAAAGAGCATAACGAGAAGCGAGGCGACCAAAGAGCGTCATGTTCAACTGTAACGGCGCATCGGAAAATACTGAATGCCCAACATCTTTAAGGGTCACCATTTTCATGGTTGTACCCGGGACTCTGATAAGCTTTGAGATCATGTCTAAATCAGGGGCCTTCCTATATTGAGGATGGTCTTTATTCCACAGGAAACTTTTTTCCGCAATCACAAACATAAACGGTGTTACAAAAGTCTGGGCTGCATCATCATCTTGTATGCCACCGTCCAAATTAATCCCGCACTTTATTCTGGCGTCTTTTCGCGTTGCTCGAACCGTTGTTCTCCCGCCAAATGAATGTCCCAGCATGCCGATCTTATCAAGGTCAACGTTCAACCAAAAGGAATCTTTCTGGGCAACAAGTTCTTCCAGTTTTGTTATAGCAAAGCTAACATCTTGTGTTCTCGTTTCAAGTCGCTGAGCCTTCTCTTGTGCATCGCGTGCTTTGTCTCTTGGGTGGTTAATCCCAACCACCACATACCCATGGCTTGCAAGTTCTTCAAGCATCCAAGTATATGACTGGACAACAGGGCCATTAGCGCCATGCGAGAAAATAACGACAGGGAATGAGGTTGCACTTTTGGCAAGTGGTGCATCGGGTTGCATATGTGTCTTGATTGATTTTACGCTACGAAACAACCATGCTGGTAATTTGCTACAGTGGGCAAAGTATTCCATAGCACTTTTTGCAGCGTCAGGATCATAAGCAACTGGAGCAGCCTTGTCGTTCTTTTCTGTTGGGTAAAAAATATGAACCATGAGCTCACGATAATGATGTTGCGGATCCTTTGCATTGAGCTCCTGCCGTGATTGATCTATCCAATTGTAGGTTGTGTAACCAACGCCATAGCGCCCACTTGGAGTGGGGAATTGAGCAATGGGATATAATATAAAAAATAGAATGCTGGCCAGCAAGGTGGCAGAAATCGTAAAAATTATTAAACGCTTGTTCATTTTGAACTCCAATCAGATTAATCAACTTTTTGATTTAGTTTGTAGGCCCACATGATGGTTCCTGGCGCTTCTTCTATTCCACCCGACGATTTATACATTGCCATCGCTGCTTCATTGTCTTTCTCAGTCAATACCCATACTTTGTCGGCTCCCACTTTATTTGCCCATTTCTTAACTTCTTCGATAAGGGCTTTTCCAATCCCGCGTCTTCTGTAGTCGGGGTGCACACCTATCTCATAAAGCAAAACCTCAGCTTTTCTTTTATCAAATCGTCGTAATCTATGTGCTGTCAAAAAACCAGCTGCTTTTCCATCCCAAAAGGCTATAAATAGAGCATTCTCGTCGTTTTCAATAAACGTTTTCCCTTGCTCACTATCCCATACCTTACCTTCATCCAACAGGTTATTAAAGTCTACTATCGAAAATTTACTTGTATTACTGATCCTCGTAATTTGTAGGGGATTATTCATTTATTCTCGCCTTCCTGCTTATCCTGCAAAGCCTTAGACATTATTGCTTTAATTTCCTCATCAGAACGTGGCTTTGGCCATGGCAGTCTATTGCCTGGCTTGTATTCTATTTGAGCCTTATCTGCTTTTTCTAAAAACTTTCGTAAAATATCAAAGAACTTATCTTTTTCAACGCTAGAAATACCATGGCCTGATTTTTCGAAGACTTCTACTTGAGCATGTGGGTGATTTTTGCGCATAAATTCTATTTTATCCGTACCCCAATTTGAATCCCATTTTCCCTCAATGATAAGAGTTGGAATTTCAAAATCATCAAACTTTCCATCTAAACCGCAAAAGCCTTCATAATCTGAGAAAATCAATTCTCTAAACCCAGGAGCCGGATCCCATACATACAAAGCCGTTCTAATTAACTCTTCTGGTGCTGGTTTTTCATAAGAGTTTCGCTTCCAATCTCCAGCTAGACTTGCATTATAATATGCTTGTGCCAATGTAAGCTTCCCTGCATCTTTAGCCGCCCAAACTTTTTTTATTGCTTCCTGCTCTTCTTTTGAAATAAACTCTTGCTGCCTATTGTTTTTCATTGCATCAACTTTCTTAAGCCCATCTAATGATGAACATAGAATCAATCCCTTAACTCGTTCAGGATACGTCAATGCGTAGCATTGTGCCAGAAGCCCACCATAAGACTGACCAAGAACGAACCACTGATCCAATTTAAGAGCTTTTCGTAAACTCTCTAAATCTTCAATTGCCTGTCGAAGAGAATACGTCTTACCCGTGTCATCTCTGCTCGTTGCTTTACCTGTACCGCGCTGGTCATAATAAATCACATGGGCAAATTCTTTATAACGAGAAAATTGAGGATGAAACATATGATGTGTAGATCCTGGCCCACCGTTAATTAAAACAAGTGGAACGCCATGGCCTTCTTCTTCGTAATAAAGCTTGCCACCCAAAATATCGGCAAAACCTTTTTTAATATCTGGAAGCACATCACATAACGGAGGTAGTTGAGGCATATCAAGAACAAATTCTTTCGGAATATTAACAATTCTATCAAACACAGTTTCTTGCGTAGCTCGTTTGCCAAGCCAATCGCAGCCAGATAGAGTCAATACTACAACAACGACGCTCAACATGAACGCAATTTCCCTTGTTCTCACTTCATCTCCTTGAGGGTTTTATCAAAAAATCCAACAATATGCGATTTTAACGTAGCAAGCATTCCATTCGCTTCATCAACTGATAATCGCTTCCTTTGTGGATCAGTTTCATAGTAGTTGGTATATCGGGCAAGAAGCCGCATGAAAAGGGTCGAGCAACCATAGAGCGGAACATCAGAAAATACACCGTGCCCAGCACCTTCAATAAAAACTTTGTGGATGTTGTCTTTGTATTTTTCGCTCAATGCATTGATTGCCGCAAGATCCTCAACTCCCTGTTTGCCAACCCACTGGTTGCTTCCCTCACCCAAAATAACCATACACTGTTTAGAAAACTCAGCTGTTACATCGTCACCGCGGAGGCAACCATCCATGTCAACACAACATTTGATACGAGGGTCTTTACGGCACGCGCGCATTGACACAGTTCCACCAAATGATCCACCCATTACCCCGATCCTATCAAGATCAATCTTATTACTCCAAAATTCGACCCCTTGTTTGTGGAGCTCCGCCAACTTATCGATAACAGAACTTACGTCTTGAGCACAGATTTCAACCTGGCTTTCTTTCCAGGAACGATACCGCTGTTCACCACCTTCTTTTTTACGCTCGGCAGCCTTTTTAAAAACCAAGGTTTCGACAACACGGTTATTAGGATAGTGGATTATTTCGGCAACGTAAGGATGGTTAATCCCCACCACAAAGTATCCGTTGCTTGCCAGTAATTCATAGAACCAGGTTCAGCCATGTACCAGCGCTCCCCATCCATGGGAAACGATAATCACCGGAAGTTTTTTACCTTCTACTACAAGTAGTGCTGGGGCATAGGGTTGTTCATTGACTTTAAGAAAATCTAACCCACAGAATAGCCATGCGGGCAGACCTGTCTTATAGCTTAAGACTTGTTTGTATCCTGTGGCCTGATCTTTGTTGTAGCGGGTTTGATGATTATGTTTGTTGGTTGGATAAAAACAGTACGCCATGAGTTCACGGTGAGGGTGCTGTGGGTCTTGCATATTTAACTCCTGCCGCGATTGATCTACCCAGTGATAGGTGGCACAACCAACGCCATATGGCCCAGTTGGCGAAGGGAATTGTGCGATTGGATAAAACATAAAAAACAGCGCGCCCACCAACAAAATGGCCGAAAGTATAAAATATATTAAACGTTTACTCATTTTAAATCCTCACGGCGTTGTCTGAATTGGACGAACATTATCCTTATTCGGACGTCTTTGTTCCTCTAAAATTTTCTTTGCTTCCAAGTAACTTACATAATCATTTCTTATCTTCATCAACTCATGCTGCAACCGTGCAACTTCGATATCTATATCGTTTATTGGTAGGCCTACTATTGCAGCATTATAAACAAATGCTTGGCATTGAATACCCAAGCTTTTGATTTCCTGCGTTACAGATTCTGCATTTGAATGTTGGTCATCGAAATAAAAAATCCTGGCAGGTTTCCAACCTATTCTTTCAAGGAACAGCTTTAAAACAACTCCCTTGGAAAAACGACCAGCGCACGCTATTCCCTTATAAAACCCAGCAGGACGTGGATCCTTACCCTTTTTTGCCTTGAGCTGTGCAGCATATTCAGATTTGAGTAATTCATCAAAGCTGATATTTTGCTGTTCAAAACTTCGACCAAAATCAAGCCCGAGCGTTAAAAGGTTCTGGTACCGCCACTCTTCCAAGCGTTCTATTAAGCCATATTTGCCGATAGGCAAAGCCGTAAGCGCAATGACCTTTACGTTTCTTTTTTGAAGAGCCAAGATATTATCGATAAGTGCCTTTTCAACTGGTTGATATTTCTTTTTCAAGTAGAGCTTGCTGAAAAATATATCCTTATATTCTTGTGGCTGTTTTTCCATAAATCCTACATAGAACGAGTAGGTGATTTTTTCAAATTCAGGATTTGCACGGTATCGTTGCTGCATAGCAGGATCTACCGGCTCCAAAAGAACCTCATCAACATCAAAGACGAATAGATCCTCTTGAGACGCCTGTTCAAAAATTGCCGCAACTTCCTTAATGGAATTTATTTCTTTAACATCTGGCTTAAAAGATAAAGAACAGGCTGGTAAGAGCATTAAGAGTGACGTCAATAAGCTATTTTTTATAGTGCGCATATCTTAATTCCTTCCTTACCCTAACGTTTCTTTAAGGAAATTTAAAACCCCCTGCCATGCTTGCTGATCTGCACGAGCATTGCCCTCAGCAGATCCTCCCACCGTCATCCAAGCTTTTGCTACAGCGTGATAATAAGGTAGCCCCGGTGTTGGCCCATAGGGATTTTGCACCCCATGTCCAGCAGCAGGAAACCGAAGATGTTTTCTTATAATGGTAGATTTCTTATTGTCTAAACGTTCCATAACAAGATTACTGAATAACGTCGAGGGCCACATTTTATCGTCCTCAGCAGAGATAAGGAATATTGGGCACTGAATATTCTCGACCGGAATGGTTGCAGCGTCAAGATCGTGGCTATTTTTTTTCATGAGATACAAATATTTAGAAGTGCTTTCTTCTGGATCATCAAATGTTCCCTTGTGAGAAGTGACGAGCCCTTGCTTAACATCTTCAAGCATTTCCTCATCAGAAGGTATTGCTATAGATGGTATTGGCTTATTATTATACGTCCACGCATTTGCCCAAGCTATGCCACTTGGTACATATGCAATGGCAGCATGCATTTCTTTGGGAAATGTTGCTGCCAAAAGAAGAACTAATTCGCCGCCTCGAGAACGACCACAAATGGCAACGTGATTTTTATCTACCTGTGGCTGCTTTTTGAACCATTGCATTGCGTTTTGAAAATATTCCAAGGGAATGTTCTTCAAGCTTTTAGGCAAGCCTTCTACGCGAAAGAATCCCAATGCAAGAACAGCGTATCCATGAGATGCAAAAAGTTGAGCAATATCTTCTGGTATTCTGCCACCAGATCCTCCAACGCAAATAACCCCAGGGCCATTCTTCATGTCTTTGGGATAAAATAAAGTTCCCACGACTCCATCTTCTTTAATACTTCTCTTTTCTACGTCGGGTGAAACCGGCAGTCGCTGTATTGTTTTTTGAGCTCGAAGTTTATTGCGCGAAAAAACAGATAATGAAACTTCATGGATATTTAATGGACCTGACCGTTGCAAGATCTCCCTGGTCGGCGGCTTTATAGACCAAAATAGTCCCATAGGATCAATTCCACTATAAGAGCCTGTGGTGGGAGCTTGCTTGGCAACGTTTACCACACCCTTATCATCGGCTTGGAACGTAGCACACGAAATCCATGTATTGTTGTCTTTGTCTTTACATGAAGCCTCAAGGGTAATGTTTTCATGTGCAGCAAGGTTTACAACAGAAATTTCCACCGGCTCGTCAATCAAAGCTCTTGCAGGAGTTACCACAATTTGAGGTTTTGCTCTTAGCCAAAACCAAACGAAACAAGAAAGAATGACTGTGGCCAATAGCGATACAATAAAAAATGGTTTCATTTCTCATTCCTCTTTACTAGTACGAAACTCTATGAGCTCAATAGGCGCGCCATCGTGCATGATCATTGCCGCCCTACAGCCGCCCGAAGGTGTCCCAGGTTCAAGCAAAATCTCTTTCCCTCTAAGCGCCTCGTCAAGATCATCAACCTCAAATGCAACGTGTGGCACCTTTCTGACAACATCAGGAACCGGGCAATCCTTTTCAAATCGCATCCACTCGATGCCGTAAGGACTTGTCTCAAAACCAGACACGTATACCTTCAAATGTTCATAATGCGTTTCACCCGGACGTGGTTCGGTGTAGGGGATGCCAAGGTGGTGATAGCGC
>CAZBUZ010000032.1:7101-13088 GCA_964495205.1 uncultured Pseudomonadota bacterium
GCCAGCCGCGCTCAGCAATTGCGGCGGGGAGCTCGTGCTTTAATCGTTTTTTCGTCAAGCAATCTTTCATCGTCGTTTTTCCTTCACTTACATGCCTTAGGACAAGATCTTCTATTTGCGCAAACAATGCTTTGCTCAATATCATATGCCCCATACCCGGGATGATATGCATCTTTGCTTGGGAAACTAGCTTAACACAATATTCTTGTGCGATTCTTGGGAAGCTTAAGCAATCTTTTTGGCCATGAATTGCAAGAACGGGCACCTTTATTTTTTTCAAATCTTGCGTGCGATCAATGATGTTTTGTTGTGCCTTAACGTGGTTATGGAGTGGCTCAATACCAGATGAAAATTTCTCAAACCAGGCAATGTACTCAGGTTTTGATCGCTCATACATATCCTTGATGTAATTATGGGCAACATCCTTATCCATAGGAATTTCGCCGTGCAGATACCCATATGCTTGCATAAAGCCATCTACGCTTTCTTTGAATTTTCTTGTTGGCTTATTGTAAGCTCCCAATACCTGCCATGTTTTTTCAAGTGCTTCTTTTTCTTGAGTATTCAACGCATTAAATGCCAGGGCTGACGATGAAATCAAGGTGATTGAAGAAACTCGCGATGGATAATCAAGTACCATAAGCTGTGCAATTGCACCCCCCATTGAATGACCAACTATATGTGCCTTTTTAATGTTGTAGCTATCAAGAATGGCGATTGCATCTTTGGCAAGATCATCGAGCGTGTATGGATTTTTTGCATAATCAATGGCTAAGGACAACCCCATATCGCGATGGTCATAACGAATGACAAAATACCCAGCGCCAGCCAGTTGTTGACAGAATTCATCAATCCAAAATCGGGCAGAGGCCATGGCGCCAGAAATGAGCAATATCGTAGGATTTGGTTGATTGCCGAAATATTCGGTGTAAAGTTGTATTTTATTATTGATGGTTATGATTTTGCTGCAAATCCTATTTCTAATTTCTTGTGCGCATTTTTGAGATGTATACTTGCTGGTATCAACAATGCAATCGTACTTTAAGCTAGTCGTAAGAAGGCTTTCCTTTTTGTCTTTTACGCCAAGTTGTGACATCAACCAAGCTTTAAACTGATCAAATCGTTCCAGGTTTTCACCCCATTCTTTTTTTGCCATATCACAAGCATACTCAACGTCTTCGTGGGAAATAGTCCCCATCAAAAATTCATCCCCAACGACCTTCGAACGATAAATGTGTCCAAATTGACTCATGGCAGTTGCAATTGATCGTTCATCTTGTAGTTTGTTTTCTCGTGCTGCCTTTTCGTTGCGCTGTTTAATTCGTTCAACCAATACTGGTAATGGGCAATGCACCAAAACCATGGTCACAGGTAAGCCTTTGAGCTTTTCAAGTTGTTCGCGCACACTTTTTTCGCCCTCAAGCCCACTCAACACCGTATCCAATATTACATTTTTGCCATCTGCAACCAAGGTTTTAATTTTTTTGTACATAAGGTCAGATTGCTGATTAACGCGATCAAAAAACTCTTTTTCTGGTAGCTTAAGTTTTTGCTGTTCAATAAAAACCTGTGTGACAAAGTCGTCAACAGCAATATATTGATATGAACTATCAAGCATTGGCATAAGCTGCCTTATCACGCTCGATTTACCGGCACTTGATGCCCCATCAAATACAATTACGCGCCCTTGCATAGCAACCTTTCTGGCATACTTTTTATATACAAATACTCCACCAATGGCGCAACACACACAAAGAACAAAAATCATCAATGTTTTTTTACTCATGCATCTAATCCTTCATTTATTTTCTCGGCAACCTGGTCTTTTCCTACTTGATGCAAAATTAACTGGCTCACCTTACCACTCTTGTCTTTAACAAAAGACATTTGCCTATCCGCGACAGTATAGAAAAAGGTTGTTTCTGATTCTGGATAAATTGGATAAGCCGGTTGACCAGCCATTTGAGCCCAAAGTGTGTTACCTTCTTTTGTTATAGTCAAAACAAGCGGACCGAATGTATATTGGCCAACATAGGAATCCAACAGTACAGGATCTATTTCTATTTTTTTGTGTTTGGGGTGATGGTCGTGAATATAAAAATCAAAGTCTTCGCCCACAGCATGTTGCACTTGAGCAGGATAGGCTGCTGCTTGCCCTTTTAAATGCTTGTTCAGAAAAGTCACAATGCATCCCCTTATTACATTGAGTATCTCAGGCAAGGGTAAAACATTGCGGTGGTCAAGTGAACTTACACTGCTCGATCCCTTAAAGATCTTTGCAAAAAAATCGTTTATGATAGGCCCATCCATAAAGGTCATGTGATTGGCACCTTCAACGACAATCTGCATCGTATCTTTACCGTTTTCTCGGCAAAATCGTTCAACTGAGCCCATAAAATTTTCTTTGGTGACACCTACCGCAGCAAGAGAATCCTTTTGCTGTTCAAGAATGCCGCTCATATCTGCATAAAAATTTGGCGTTCGAAGATACAGAAATGGTTTATAAAATGGCTTTGTTGAATCAATGCCCCACAAGGTACCATCTAAGTTTATACCAGCTTTAATACGTGTATCACGTCTGCATACTTGGGCAGTCGTCATACCACCAAGTGAATGGCCTAGGATACCGATCGTGTTAAAATCGCAAAGCGTTGTCAGTGTCCCAAAGGCGCCTTTTTGTGCGCGGTTGAGCATAAGTTCAACATCGACAAAGCATTCCTCAACCTTGGAGCAAAGATCCGTGTCTCGCATTGATCTGATCTCACGACCATCGGTAAATTTTGTTAGGAACGTTATATACGTATGCATGACCATGATAACCACATAGCCATGGCTGGCGATTTCCTCACAGAAAAATGAATAGCCGCCACGTGAAGCCCCATTGCCATGGCAAAAAACAACCACAGGATATGGTGCATGTTCACTGTATATACTTGCACCAGGAATTGCATGAGTACGAATGCCGTCGAGGAGTTTTAATTTTTCTGCTTCAACGCCTTGTTGAGCAAAGGAGCTTTTGTACCATTCACAAGCTTCATAAGCATAAGGTGTCGTTGCTACGCCAGGCTTTTCGTCGGAAGGATACCAAACTTGAACTACAAGCTCACGCAGCTTACCTGTTTCTTGGTCATTGCGTGTTGGGTCAGTCAGCTCAAAAAGTTTAGTACCAACAGTATACTGGCCCTTCGGTTTTGGAAAAATAAACTCTGGCATCGCATCCTTTCTTACTATTTTTTTGTACACCAATATTCCTGCTACTACCCCCAACACACACAGTATAAGAATTATGATTCGCATAGTATCCTTGGTTATTGTATGGCAATACCATAATAAAAATAGGCATGTAGCCGTCTTTTAATACTAGCATGCACATGCAAACGTTCGCAAAAAACATTCAACAATGTTTATAAATATGGAAAAACAATAGTTAAAAGTGAAAATGAAACATTGGCAGACAATCGTCCACCTTTGGGTTCATTTTAAAATGATAAGATAAGAAGAAACTTTCATGATGCACCCGCTGACATTAAATGTGGGGCCAAAAAAAACAATTCTGCTAAAATTGTAGCCTAAAATTATGGTTCATGCAAAAAAAGATGTTTTTTACATAAATCATAAAATTTTTGTGAACCAACATTACCAACTGTCAACCTTTGTCCTCTTTTCTCGTAGGGACAAGGGGAGAAGAAGGAATTTCAGGCATCTTCACCACAATAATTTTCGTTTCGCCAGCTGCATCGTCCTTGTACTTCAAACACTTTATCCACCGCTTGTATTGCGGATTGTATAAGGGCATCGTGGCAAGGACAATTTGTTGGTTCAAAACCCCTTGTTGTGCAAGCCGCTCCCGTCTGACGCCAATCATATGTATGGCAATCTCATAAGCTCGAGCAAAATAATCGGATTTCTTGGCAAATTCAGTAAAGCAATCTGGCGATATCAGTCGGTTGAGCAGAAAATCTTGGATACACAGCGATGTCTCCTGCTGTGCCCATTGAATAAGCGCATTTGCCATCGCACGATACTCTTTATCGGTTTTAGGCTCTCTACCTAATATGAAGGCTGAGCTGGCGCTCCTCGATTTCTTTTGATGAGCTTCTATCATTGGACTTCCTCAGATAACCGAATTTTTACAAGTACAAGCATTGACCAAATCGCTCAGGGCTACTGATGCTTGGCGCATTTCATTGATGATGGAGCGTTGTTGCGTTCGGTTAGCCTGTGCAGCCTTACTGTAACGTCCATGCTTTATCGGCGTACTTCCTCCGTGGTAGTAACATCTGCCATTTTTCATAGCAACATGACGACATGGTAAACCAAAATTACTTTTAGCCTTTGCCCCACATCGAGGAAGTGATTTAAAATCCATTTTGAATCTCATGACCTATCCTCCGTTTTTTGTCGTATCTCCCGTACCAACCATCGTATTCAGTATAGCATTACCCTTGTTAAGTACATTATAATTTACGTTAATTGTTTGGTTTTTACCGCGGTATCGTTGAAGCATATCAAGCGCATGGTGGCTCAGCCGAATCATCATCATGGCCTGTCCCTTTGAATTGATATAATCCTTGGCCATTGTTGCCATGCCTTGTAAATGCAGTGCTACAAATTGAGATGCTAGAATAGCCTCAACGCTGTCTTGTGGTTTTACACCACGAATGAGAGCAACTACGGCATCAAGTTCTTCGTCTCCCCATGCTTCCTTACTTGGATAAGACAAATTTGTTTTTTCATAGATGATATTCATCGCCCGTGTAACGAGCAACCTTGCTGCACTCTCGTCGTTACAGTTAAGCGCTTCGACCAAAAGAGAGACTTGGTCTGGAAGCGATAGCATCTTTGTGTTGTTTGCCACGATTTCTCCTCATTGAATGCAAAACGCAAGTCGAAAAAGTCGAAAAATATCGCAACTCAGTTTCGACCAGCCAAACAAAGCATTGGATCAAGCTTTTAGTAATAAATATATAATCAAATCGCTAATTCGAAAACACACGCCATTTGCTGCATAATCGATTGGTACTTTAATATCAATCAACTATTTTCGACCTTTCGACCTGGATTGAATTTAACTTCTAAAAACCTTACACGCCGTCCAATTGGTAGGTCGAATGTTAAAGTCGACCCGCTTCGATCCCTTCGACCTAATACGAAAGTAAAATTAATTATCTTTCTTTGGTAAATAACAATAATCCATCGCTCTTGCCGCTCGAACAACCTCGACTAACCCTGATTCTTCAAGAGTATTAATTACATAGTCATACTCTTTTGCCCCGCCAGCAAGCTGATGCGATCGTATAAGATCTTTCCTTTTGACCGAAGCTCCGCTAGCTTGAGTCTTCTTGCAAATCCACCCCAAAACCTTTCGACACTCTTGTTGGTGTTTTGATTCTCCAAGCTCACTGATAAACAACTGAATTGTAGATTTTATAGCAGGATCGAGAACAACCATTCCTGCGATAACTGCCTTATCACTTATTTCTTCGGAAGATACATTTTCAAAAACCTGCATGATCATTGCAAGTTTAAGCAAATATGGACTCCAACGTTTTACATATGGAAATAGTATCTCCTTGTATTTATCATCAAGCGCTCCAACTGTTTTATAAATATTTGCGTACATATCTTCGTACACTTTTCTAGCAGACTCCGAAATTTTATAGCGACGCTTAGCCGTTTGATTTGTTATACGACATATTTCATCAAGTCGCTTCTTAAATGCTACCTCAGCCGGAGAAATTTGCTCAATTTTCCTAGAAGGCAATGCTGGTGGAATTTCTGAATCGTCATACTGTGGTGTGAATATTAAAAATCTGGCAAAAAATCCACTTGCCGTATCATCCGGCTTCAAGTTTCTTTTTAGCCACTCAAACGTAGAAACCGCACATATTGAAATAAAGGGTTCGCTAAGGCAATGGTCGCCTTGCGTTTTTGTCTTATATCGATAAGATTTTGGAACATCATAGAGTACGGTAAATATACTCTTA
>CAZBUZ010000033.1:0-12716 GCA_964495205.1 uncultured Pseudomonadota bacterium
GCGGTTGTTTTTGCCGTTAGAAATGGTGTAAAAAAGATTATTGTTAATTGTGATGTTGAGGCTTATTCCAATAATACCTTTAGACGGTTAGGTTTTAAAAGCCTCGATCAAAGAAGATTTTTTATAAAGCGTGAGGAGAAATTATCATGATCCGTGAAATCCAACAGGCTGCAACGAAGACTTCTTTTAGTGTAATGAATACTGAGGATAAGCTTATTCAAGCAACCTTAGATGAAAGTCGTCGATCGCATATTTACAAAATGTTTAACGTTATGTCTCAATACAATGTGATGGCAACGAAGATTGAAGGAAGAAAAATTTGGACGAGCGATAAGCATTGGGTGTACGACTTTGCCTCGTGTAATTACTTGGGGTTGGACCTGGATGATGAAATGCAACAGGATGTGGGGAACCAGATTACAAAATGGGGTGTGCATCCCAGTTGGTGTAGGTTGGTTGCAAGTCCTTATCTTTACCAAGAGGTAGAAGAGCGATTGGCATCTTTGATAGGGACAGAAACAACCCTTGTTTTGCCGACTGTAACGCTCATTTCAATCGGTGTTTTACCAGTTCTTGTTGGCAAAAAAGGGGTGCTGCTGTTGGATAAATCAGGGCATGAGACGATGTATGAGGCTGCAAAGATTGCGCGCGATAGCGGTGCAACATTAGAAAGTTTTAAGCAGGATGATTTTGCTACGCTCGAGCAATTATTGATAAAACACAAAGATAATCCGCGCAAGGTTATTATGGTCGATGGGGTTTACAGCATGAGCGGAGACTTTGCTGATGTACCAGCTCTTGTTGCCTTAGCGAAAAAATATGAAGCAATTTTGTACATTGATGATGCTCATGGCTTTGGTGTTGTTGGCGAAAAACCAACAGCTGAAATGCCTTTGGGTTTGCGAGGCAATGGCATCGTGAAGCATTTTGATTTTGATTATGAAAATATCATCTACGTTGGCGGTTGCTCTAAAGCTTATTCTTCTTTAGCTGCCTTTGTTGGGTGTTCGAAAAAAATGCGCGGTTTTTTACAAGGACTTGCAACACCCTATGATCTTTCTGGGCCATGTCCTACAGCTTCACTGGCAACGCTTGCAACAGGCTTGGATATTAATGAAAAAAGAGGTGATGCTTATCGTAAAAAGTTGTGGGAGCTCACCGAAAAAACGATTCATGGATTGCGTGCACTTGGGTTTACCGTTTTTAATAAAACAGGATTTCCCATCGTTTATGTTGTTATTGGCGATAATGACAAATTGGTCGAGTCTGCTAATAAACTTTTTGGTGACGGTATTCTTGTGACGGTTTCTCCGTATCCAATGGTTGCAAGGGGAGTTGAAGGCCATCGCATTACGCTTACTGCGGCAAATAGCGAAGAACAAGTGATGCATCTTTTGCATAGTTTTGCTAAGATCAAGGAGGGAATTAATCAAAAATAAAGGCGTTTCATTATGTCACTTTTTTACAAATATGCAGGTCTGACAACAATTTTATTACTGGCTTTTATTGATTACATGAGCCTTGGGCTTGTTTATCCTATGTTTTCGGCAATGATTTTTAGTAAAGATGGGTCGCTTTTGTCACCACAGGCGACCCAAGCGGTTCGAGGTCTTTGGTTGGGAATCATATTGGCGCTTATGCCTTTGGCGCAATTTTTCAGTGGTCCTCTTTTGGGTACGCTTTCTGATCGTTGGGGGCGAAAGATGGTTATCATCCTCAGCATCCCTTTTGGCATGTTCGGCT
The DNA here is from genome assembly GCA_964495205.1 of uncultured Pseudomonadota bacterium. Classification (GTDB taxonomy): domain Bacteria; phylum Babelota; class Babeliae; order Babelales; family RVW-14; genus GWF2-38-10. Next base: position 1,744 of record CAZBUZ010000033.1, read on the forward strand.
ATTTCGTTGCACTCAGTGGTGTTTGGATGAATAGCATTTTCTTGCTAGCGCTTTCGCGTATTATGATTGGTGTTGCTGCTGGCAATGAGGCGGTTGGTAATGCGGCTATTGCTGATCTAAGTTCTTCGCGTGAAAAGGCAAAATTTTTTGGTCTGATGGGTATGGCCGGAGGTTTTGGTTTTACGGTTGGTCCTTTTTTGGGTGGTAAGCTTTCTGCCGTGAATATGTGGCTATTTTCTGGTTATGAAGTTCCGTTTGTCTTCGCAGGTTTTCTTTGCTTAGTGAATCTCTTGTTAGTGGTTTTTTTATTTAAGGAATCATATCAGCCGGTACAACGGCGCATGCATTTTTCATTTGGTTTTACCAATGTGGGAAATGTTTGGAAGGTTCCTGGTTTTTTGATCTTGTTGGGGATTGTTTTTTTCTATAATTTTGGCTACTCGTTTTATTGGGAGTTTATCCCAACTTTTTGGATTTCAACGTATAACTTTGATGTTGAGATGGTTGGAAATCGCTTAGCTTTTGGTGCTGCTATTTACGCATTGAGCGCTGGGTTACTCACTCGATTTTTAGCCTCACGTCTTACAACGGAAGCTATTCTTTTTTATGCGTTTGTGTGGGGTGCTATCGCATTGGGCTTGCCGCTGCTCATATCGCACCCTTGGTTGTTTTGGTTGTATATTCCTTTGCAAGAGGGTGTTATTGCATTAATTTATCCAGCATCATCGGCCCTCATCTCAAATAAATGTTCAGGCGATGTTCAGGGGGAGGTAATGGGGGTTTTGCAGGCGGTGCGTTCATTTGCGCTTATTCTAAGTCCCCTCATCGCAGGGGCATCTCTTGGTATCACGGTGAAAATGCCTATGGTTGTAGGTGCATGTACGTTTTGTCTCGCGGCTTATACATTGCGACCGTTGCGTAAAGGCATGTAATTTTGCATTATTTTTTTATAAAGGAGTTGTGGCATGAAGGTTGTCATATTGGTGTTTGTGGGGCTGTGTTTTTTTTCTGATTTATTAACTGCTCGCCCCAAGGCTTTTGTTATTGGTGCCAGTTCTGGGATTGGCCGCGCAGTTGCTAAAAAATTGGCAGAAAAATATGATCTTGCCATTGCTGCTCGCCGTGTCGAACTTTTGGAATCATTAAGGAATGAGATCTTGAGCGATAATAAAAATGTTGCCCAGGTTTTTATCAAGCAGATGGATGTGACCAAGGTTCAAGAATTAGAACAAAATATTGCCGAACTTATTGTAGAAATGGGAGGTTTGGATGTGGCGGTTATTAGTGTTACTGCTTTTTCACAAGAAGTTCCACCAGACCGTGATACGTTGAATGTTGATCTCGTTGGTTTTTATAATGCGGCAAGTTTTATTATTGAATTTTTTAAGCAGCAAAAACATGGACATCTTGTTGGTATGTCCTCAATGGATGCCTTGAGAGGCAATGCCCTATGCCCGGTATATTCTGGAGCAAAGGCTTTTATATCAACCTATCTTGAGGGTGTGCGGAATTATTGCATTCAAAATAACATTCCGGTTAGTGTTACCGATATTTTACCGGGATGGGTTAATAAGGAGAATGTAGACTTTAACCAGGTGCCGGGGACCTATTGGGTGATTGACGCCGAAGAAGCCGCGGAAGATATTTTTTGGGCCATTGAGAAGAAGAAAAAGCGAGCTTTTGTGCCCAAACGTTGGCAATTTATTGCATGGTTATGGGGTATTCTTCCTGATTGTGTTTATAATGCATCATGGTGGCCATGGCGTTAGTGCGGTTGTGTTGCTTGATTTCGTGATTTTAATTTGAAGTACAAAAGTTTTACAAACTCTGTAACAACAAAATAGCCAAGCATTAATCCAATAAACAAGGTAATTCCTTGCCTTGTGGTTGAGAACTGAAGGCTGAAGAATTTTTGTCCAACAGCTGTGAAGGGAAGTGTGATGGTGATGCCGAGTGCAACCATTGAGGTGGTTATGAGCCAGGTGCTTGGTGCCTTTGCTCGTACAAATAGGAGTCTCGTTCGTATTGAATAGATCAATAAAATTTCAGTGGCGATGCTCATCACAAACCACTTAGTGCGCAGTGATGTTGGATTTTCGCTTGAGAAAAAGAGGCCGAAAAATAAAAGATCAAAAATGGAGCTGACAAAAGCAAGTATGATGATGAGTGGTATTAGGTGAGAAATATAATATTGTTTTGGCTTTTTTAATTCATCGGCATCAACGCTATCAGTTGCGATGGCTACGAGCGGAAGATCAGATAAAAGATTAACGAGTAGGATTTGGATGGGCAGAATTGGGATGAATGGGAGCGCGAGCGAAACAAGTGCCATGGAGTAGCAATTGCCGAAGTTGCTAATCAAGGTGCATGCGATGAATTTGTTGATATTAGCAAAGACTTTTCGTCCTTCCCTAATTCCCTCGACAAGTGCCATGAGATCTTTTCGTAAAAGAATAATATCCGAAGCCTCGCGAGCAACATCAACAGCCCCTTTAACCGAGATGCCTACGTGCGCAAGCTTTAATGCAGGAGCATCATTTATACCGTCGCCTAAAAAACCCACGCTATATTTTTTTTGCAACACATGAATTATTTTATGTTTTATCTTAGGAGATACGCGGGTGAAAACTGAAAAGAGTTCGCATGCTTTTTGGAAGTCTGATCGGGATAGTTTTTCAAGGTCATCCCCTGAAACAACTTCCGCAGACCCTGATATGAGTCCAACTTCTTTGCCAATCGCCTCGGCAACAGCAGCATTGTCGCCGGTTAAAATTTTTACGGTGAGGCCAAGTCTTCTTGCTGCTTCAATTGCCGGTTTACTTTGTTTTTTTAATGGATCAGTGAACGAAAAAAAACCCACATAGGTTGCATGGGATTCTTCGCAGCTGCTTGGTATTTTTAGGTTGCATTCTTTGAAGGCGATGGCGAGAGTCCTTTTGCCCGCCTGCCCTTCTTTTTTAAGTTGGTCGTTTAATGCTTTTTTTCGATCAGCGTTGATATTGCTTGAAATTTCGATGATTTTTTCTGGAGCTCCCATTGCGATCAAAAATTGTTTGCCAGATGTGTGTTCTACAACCGTGCTGCTGCGCATCCTAAATGAATCAAATGGGGTTATGGCGATACTTTTAAATTCACGTGTCTCCTTAGTAATTTTTGGCGTTGCTTTTTTTTCAAGCGCGAGATCAAATGACGTTTTTAATTCTTTTGCGCATAGGCAACCGAGGAGCAGACATTTTTGAGGGTCTTCAGAAATGATATTTTCAAGAACGAGTATATTTTCGGTAAGTGTTCCTGTTTTATCGGTGCATAAAATTTCAATATCACCCAGATCTTCAATTGCCCCAAGGCGCTTAACGATAACATTTTTTTTCGCCAATTTAAGCGCGCCGAGCGAAAGTGAAAAAGTTGCTACTGTCGGCAAAGCTTCAGGAACAATTCCTACAAGCAAAGCAATGATAAAGATGGTAAATTCCGTAAAATGCCCGGGGCCTTTGATAAGCATATAAGCTATGAAAATGAGCGCGATAGAGACAAGAACAACTTTGAGTATGCTGTGGTAAAATAAGCGGAGACGCTTGCCATAGTTGCTTTCTGGGCTTATGGTTGTCACTAGTTGAGAAATTTCGCCCAAGACGGTGTCTTTTCCCGTTGAGATTACGATGCCAACGGCTTGACCAGTCGTAATGGTTGATCCGGCAAAAAGTATGTTTTTTGCATTAAAAACCGATGTTGCTTCACGCTTAAGAGGATCTGTTGTTTTGGTAACATGTTTTGCTTCTCCTGATAACATGGATTCATTGACCATGAGATTTTCCGCTTGCATGACTCTTAGATCGGCCGGGGCGATGTCCCATTGCTGCAGGAAGACAATATCACCTGTGACCAAAAACTGTTTGTCGATGGTGATTTTTTTATTGGAACGCAAGACGGTTGTTTTTGAGGGAATTTTTTTCTTTAAAAGCGTTGCCGCTTTTTGTGCTCTTGCTTCATGGAAAAGCCCAAGCCCTGTATTGATGATGACAAATAATCCAATAATGACTGCGTTGGTTGTTTCACCGATGGCAAATGAAATGATGCTGGCGATGATGAGCAGAATCACAAAGGGCGATTTGAATTGTTTAAATAAGATGCTCGATAACTTTGTACGATAGCTTTCTGGTTTATTGCTACCATGTGTTTTCAACTTGTTTTTTGCTTCCGAGTGTGAGAGCCCTTGCGGTGAGCTGTTTAACTCAGTTAAGATCGATGAGATATCCTTTATGGATGCTTCAGCGTATTTTATCATGTTATCCTTATAATCCACATTTTATTTTTTAAGGAATGATGTATCGTGTATTTGGAAGCTTAACTTTGTATCCGCAATATCCGCCATTAAGATCGCTCCATTGATCGCCGATGCAGCCGACAATGCGATAACCTTTCTTGCTTAGATGTTTTCGGTACCTTGTTTTATATTCTTGAGCCGTAAGCTTTTCTTCATTTTTTTGACGTACGATGAGTTTTTCAAATTGGGTAAATCCTTCAGCCTTGAGGTTTTTAATGGTTGCATCGTACTCATTATATTTTCGTCCCGTTATAAAGATAATGACGAAGCCGCGATCAACGAGATAATCGTATAGATTTTTTGTTTGCATGATCGCTGGAGCATCAGCGCGCAAAACCCACTCATGGGATAATTTAGGGATGTAACCGAATGAGATTGATTTGCCATCCAAATAATCAGAGAGAACTGTGTCATCGATATCGAAGATTATTGTTGCTTTGTTGGATGATGATACTCCTTGGAAATGTTTGATTGCCCGATGAGTTATTTTGTCTAAGTCTTTGGCATAGCTGCCGTCTTCATAGTATTTTTCAACGCGCTCTTTTGCGATGCTTAGATTGAGTGGTTGGCGGCGAGAGCAACTATTGCAAAAAATTCCTGTTATAGCCACCGCTATGGTTAGATATAATTTTGTATGGAAGCTTCTGCGTTTTTTAAATATATTTTTGATTATGGTAAACATGGAATTTCCTCAATTTCATTTTGCGTAGGGGTGAGGCTGATACTGTTTGCATAGGCTATTTGTTCTTCTATTGCTTCATTAAATGCACGTGTGTCTATATGGGTTTTGTTGTGTCTTGATGTGTCTGGAGGGAGTTGAGCTTCGGTGAGACCGATGCTTTTGGCATATTGTATTTGTTTGAAAACCTCTTCTTGTAGTGGGACATTTATTTTGCATTCTGCTTGTAGCTTGAGCATGTTGACCTCGGAGGTTGTTTTTGGTGCTGGCGGTGGAGGCGATTGTGTACTTTCTTGAGTTTTTTGATTTGTTCTTGGCGTAGGGTTTTGTGGTGTTTGTTGTTGTGGCAATGAATTGGTAATGTTTCCGGCGATTGGATTTGTTACATGTTCACGTGTGCCATCATTAGACTCTTTATCTGTTTCTAAGTCATAGACATCATCTATGGTAGAGCCAACCGCGGAGGGTATGCCAGGTTTAAATTGTCGCAATACCAGATAAAAAATTATGAGGATGAGTGCAAGTGTTGTTGTTGACGAGATGATTGTATAAATATCTTTGATCTTTTTTCCCCGCTCTTCTTGTTCATTTAAAAGATTACAGATATTTTGGGCCAATGTTTCGGTTGTGGTTGGTAATGTAATTGTTGTTGGCGTTTCTGAGTTTTTATTACTGTTGTTATTTATCGTTTGCGCGTTGAGGCCAATTATCCAACAGCAAAGGATTACCCAAAAAAAGATTCTTTGTCCCATAAGTACCTACCATTGTAATAAGTTGCTGCAATAAGCGATTCATACCATTCGTCGCGTTCTTTTTCCCATAGAAGCGTTTGTTCCAAGCTCTGTTTTGCTTTATCAATTTCTGCTTCTACAATGTTGTGTGTTATATGCATCGGTTGTTGCCGTCGAGCGTGAGCTATTATTTCTTTCGCAACAAATGAAATCGCTCGAGGTGAAAAACCATCTAGCATCTCTGCATAGGCGTGGAGTTGTTGATGAACCTCTGGATCTAAGGTGACGATATTGTTTTTATTTTCTTCCGCGTTTTTTACGAGATACATAAAAAACATTTTTTCTCGTTCTGGTGCTGCAGGGAATTCAAATTTAATGTTGATGCCAATACGATTAGATAATGCATCATCCAGTTTAAATGGGTGATTCGTCGCAAAAATAAACATGACATTTTTTTGTGATTGGTCTGAAATGAGCGAGAGAAATGTATTTATAAAATCTTGAGTTCCTTTGGATGTGGTTAAAAGTTTTCTATTGGCAAACAGTGATTCTGCTTCGTCGATGAAAACAATGAGCCCGTTTTTGTTGTTTTTTGACCAATTGAGAAGTTTGCGTAATTCATTGTTTGCGTCATTCAAGTCAGTAATTTTGGCAAACTCTGATCCTGAGGTTAATGCAAAATCAAGTCCTGAGTCGTATGCTAATGCTTTTACGAAGGCTGTTTTGCCTGTGCCCGGAGGGCCATAAAGGAGAACGTTCGGTAGGGGATCATGGTATTGTTTAGCTGTTTGAATGCGAGCCCAAAGATCAAAGAGTTTTTCTTGTAGCGCTGGTGGAAAAATGAGATCATTAAGATCGATATTTGGGTTTGATGGTTGGTTAAACCACCCTGTTCTTGATGTTTCACTAATAACCCGTGGCTTAGTGAGTTTATTAAAAAGCATTGGTATGCCATGTTTAATGCCATAAAAGCATAGGGCTATTGTTATGACGACAAAGCCAAGCTTTATGGCTGGATTAATATCGCCGAGCATTGCTTTAATGTTTTTCCATTTTTCTTGTTCAACTTTGATCGGGATTTGAGCTCGAATTGTTTCTGTTCTTTCATAAATGCCTTGTTGTTGCATCGTTTGTATTTTTGCTTGCTCTATTCTGATTGTGTCTTCAAGGTTAAGTGATCGTTCTGCGCGGGCGGCTTCATTTATTCTTGCTTCTGCTTGTGTGAGTTCAGTATTAAGTGCGGTGCGTATTCGCTCGTATTCCCCTTCTAGGTTGGCGGTCGCTGCTTGTGCTTGTTGTTCTATGGTTGTGGCGGCTTGTCTGATTTGTTCGAGTTCTGCCGTTGTGTCTTGTATGTGCGTTGTTGCTTGTTGAGCTGTTGAGAGTGATTCGGTTGCTGATTTGAATGCTTCGGTTGCGGTGTGATTGGCATTGTAGGCTAGCGCCATTGATTCATTTACTCTGCGAACGGCAGCATTGGCAAAGCCATGAATGTCTTTTATTCGATCAGTAAGATCTTTCAACGCTGATTCAACCGCTTGTGTTATCTGTGCTTGAGGTTGCGGAGTAGTTGCTGGCGTGGTAATGGGCGGGGGTACTGATGGCGTTTGCGGTTGTTTTTTTTGTTGCATCGAAAAGACATTGGTAATAACGAGAAAGATGCCTACCAGTGTTATTGTGAGTGATCGTTTTTGTATCAACATTACACTGTCCCCCCGAAAAGTGTTTGCAGATAAGCCTTTTTTATAGATAAAGTATTTAAAAATAGTACAGGAAATGTCAAGCGAGTGTGAAAATCATCCAAGTAAATTATTGGTGGCGTTATTTTGTTATAATTTTGCCTGTGCCCTCATGAATTGTTATGGCTCTTGACAGGTTTGGTATTATTTCTATATGGGAGGGGTTGCGTTTGTAATAAAAGAAATTCATTTTTTTTAGAAAGGTATAGTGATTATGATTACTTTAGAGAGGCTTAAATTTTTTCCGGTATCTTTTTATTCGGTTGTTATGGGGCTGCTTGGCTTAACTATTGCTTTGCAAAGAACGGTGGAGATTTTTCATGTGAATAATATTATCCCATTGGTCTTGATCGTTTTTTCTAGTCTTGTCTTTGGTTGTGTAAGCATTGCGATGTTATTGAGAATTTTCTGGCACAAAACAGAGGTTCTAAAGGATTTTTTTCATCCGATTAAAATAACCTTTTTCCCTACATTCTCGATAAGCCTTTTGCTTTTTTCTGTTGCTTTTCTTCCCATTAATAACGCCGTATCAGGTGTTTTCTGGGGCATAGGATCTGTTGTGCATCTAGGTTTTACGTTCTTAGTGTTGAGTCAATGGATAAAACGGGAGCATTTTAAAATTGAACATCTTAATCCTGCATGGTTTATTCCTGTTGTGGGGAATTTATTAATCTCTATTGCTGGGGTTTCTTTTGTTCATGCTGATCTATTGTGGTTTTTCTTTAGTATAGGTTTTGTTTTTTGGTTGGTTTTGATGACCATTGTCATGTACAGAGTTTTTTTTCATGAGCCACTCGTGGCTAAGATGCTTCCGACTTTATTTATCCTTATTGCACCACCGTCTATTGCGGTTGTTTCATATTTTAAATTAACGCAACATATCGATAACTTTGCTCGCGTGCTTTATTATTTCGCCTTATTTGTTGCGTTTTTATTGGTTATAAATTTGCGTATGTTTATAAGTAAGAAGTTTTATCTGTCTCAATGGGCATTTACTTTTCCCCTTGCTGCTATTGCTATTGCGAGTGCGCTTATGTTTCATCAATTGCACCTCTATCCATTTGTTTATTTGCACCTCTTTTTTGTACTATTAGATGTGGTTGTTGTTTCTTTTTTGCTGTTTAGAACTGCTAAGGCGATTACTCTTCATGAAATATGCCATGAAGAGTAATCTAACATGAGTTCGGGGGGTAATTCTCAAAATTTTGGGCGACATTAAATTTCCCATCGTAGTCATTAGCTAAAAAACTGTTCAAAATCATTGGTGATACCTAGCTTGATGAGATTAAAATAAGATGCATTATCAATAGCCGTAAAATATTGAAGGTTTTTGTGGGGGAATGAGAAAAAATCTTGCAAAAATGAGGTTTTTTGCTGTAGCGGCTGTATGCAGAATGGAAAATTAATTAATTTTTTGACGGGAATTAATTTTCTATTTGAAATTGCGTTGTCGGGTTTGCTATGCTGAGGCTAATGTAAGATAAGGCTTCCTGTGGCGTGTGCTACGGCTTTGTCTTAAAAATTCATGTTGCGAGGGTGTTTATGAAGAACATGTTTAAGATGGCTCTTGGTGCTGCTATTTGTTGTTTAATGTTGGGTCAGGATGCATTTGCTGCGGGGCCACACCAGAAGGTGAAGGAGTTTTTTTTGAAGAAGCCTGATGGAACGTACCTCAAGGTTGATGGTACGACGGTTAGTTCTGTTGCAGATAAAAGTATGGCAAGTAAATTTCAATATCTAAGCTGGAAGGGGCTCGCTAGATATTTGGTTATATTTAGAGCAGTGACTGCCGATAGTGAGCGTAGTGCTGTTAGTAGATATACTGCCGATAGTGCTGTTAGATATGTGTTGACGGGTAGCTTCTCGTTAATACAAGTACCATTGAAGTCGGATGGAAGGATTGATTTTGATTCCATTGATTTTGCTCATATATGGAAAAAAAGAAATAGTACTTTAACACAAGTACCAGTGAAGTCGGGAAAGAGTGATTTTAATTCCATTGATTCTGCTCATAAGTGGACAGAAAGCGATAGTACTGTAACCTGTGGGAGTACTACGTTAACATTAGAAGCGTGCAGTTAACTTTTAAGATGAATTTTTATGTTAGAAGAAGCTGCTTTTGTAGAGCGGCTTCTTTTAATTGTTTTTTATCTACCCCAAATAAATTTACGAGATCCTAACGGTTGAATAAGTTTTATCATGATCACGCTTGTAATCGTTGCTATTTGCCCAGAAAAACTGAAGCCCTTCATCATGGTTATGATGAGTGCTGTTGAGAGCAAGGCGCAGCAGAGAGCCCAAAAAAACAAGGGTATAAATAGGTTAACTTTTATGGGTTGTTCATATAGATGAGTGGTGTTATATGCCTCTTCGAGTAGCATGCCGATGAAGTAGGCAGTTGTAAAAGAATAAGAAAAACTACAGCCAAGTTTCCCAACAGCCAAGTAGGCTATGCCGACAAGAAATCCAAAGAAAATGTATCTGCCCGTTGCTGCTTGCGATAGCTTAAGCGGTAATGTGTGAAAAAATCCGGGGCGTTCATGTGTTGGCCAGAGCGCGGATTTTAGTTTTCCTACCAGTACCATCGAAATAACGAGGGCAATGGGGATGGAAAAATATCCCAATTTTGGCTTTAAAAAATATGCCATCAAAGCCATGGTGCTTGAGGTTACGAATGTTAGGATCAACATCTTGCCGAGCGATAAGCTTTTTGCTGGTGTCTCATAAATGACTAAGCTTTCATAGGCTGCACGTAAAAAGACGACGATGAAAAATGCGGCGAAATTTGCCAGCAGTTGTGGGGTTTCCAAGACTTTGGTCGATAGAGTGGGGAGTGTCATTACCAAGCAGATGGTTCCGTAAAATCCTATGGTGGCAAGATAAAGCTTTGTTGATAACCATTTTAAAAAATCAATTCTTGTTTCCATGTTATATGGTCCTTGTGTTTATTTTCTTAATCCCATCCATATTCGCCATAAAAGATACCCTTATTAATGTCATTCAAAGCAAACAAATTTAATGCAAATGTGTTGTGTGGTAGATTGTCGATATCAAACCATCCCAGCTCTGCATGCTTATGGGGTTCCTGGTTAGTTGGTTCTCCTTCCCAGTGAGAACTGGTTAGAAAATAGAGCAATAAAATTTGTTGGGTTTGATTGGTTGCTTTGTCATATTTTTCACGCAATCGTAATACATGAACGATTGATAGATTGCTTTCTGTAATCGCAATTCCTATCTCTTCTCCTGCTTCACGGCAAGCTGCTTGTTTGACTGTTTCATGATGTTCAACGGTGCCTCCGGGTAATGCAAAGCACCCATAGGCGATCTTGTTCGGCATATTTCTTTTGAAGAGTAAAATTTTGTTATCCCTTTTTAAGATGAGAGTTGCGCCAGTGATGATTTTGCATGAGGAAGTGGTTGAGATCATTGTTTTTTTTCTTTTATGTTAGGCCGTATCGACATTTAGTTTGAAAGTGAGATAATTAATCACAAGTAAAAGG
>CAZBUZ010000034.1:0-11047 GCA_964495205.1 uncultured Pseudomonadota bacterium
TCTTCTTTGATGCGTTTTTGCTCAAGCTTACGTTCTTCGCGTTCCTTGGCCTGGCGCGCTTTTTCTAATTTTTTGCGTTCTTTAGGCGTCAGCTCTTTTTTTTCGGTGTCTTGCGAGCGAGAAAGCCATCCAAACCACGAACGCTTTTTGGATTTTGCTTTTGATTTTGCTGAGCGATCACGAGAACGGTCTTCCTTTGATCGCACGGCAGAACGAGAGCGACTGCGCGCTTCATAATCATCGTCGGCTGAACGGCTTTGCGCAAAAGCCGAAGCGCCAACGAGAGCGGTTAGAAGATATAACATCATTATTCTATTTTTCATACGGGCTCTCTCCTCTTCCTTTATCACTTACCTTGCCCTCTGTCATCCTGAATTTATTTCAGGATCCATCTTGATATCATTGCCCTTAAGATGGACCCTGAATCAAGTTCAGGGTGACAAATAAGGCGATATTTCTCAAAAAAATAAATATTTCAAACTAACCTTGTTTGTCACCCTCGACACTGCTCGAGGGTCCATCTTCATCATATGATTTTTAAGATGGATCCTCGGACAAGCCGAGGATGACAAACCAGTGTTATGCTAACTAATCAACAATCGGACGAAGTCTTCGGCCAAGATGCTTGCATTATCAGTGGCGACACCAGCCTTTGTTGGCGCAAACGTACCAGTAAACCCGCGATATCTTGCTGGATCTGGGTTAGCAGGAGCAACATATTCGACTAAACCATCGCCACCCATACGAGACTGTGTACCGAACCACTTGAATGGCAGTTCAACACCACGGTTAACGTGTTCACCGTTCCAATCCATGCCAAGCAAGGCACTGACTGTCTGATTTGAAGCTATAGAAAGCTTACCGGAGCCCTTAATAAAGAGCTGACCATCATAGCCAAAAGAAACTGTTCGAACGCGACCTCGTTTGCGATTGCGACCCGAGGTATTAATCTCAAACAAAGCATTATCGCCAACAGTCAAGGTGCCACTTTGTTTAAACATAATCGTTGTTGTCACGTTTTGGAAGGAGATGCGCGCTTTTGCTTGTAGCGCACGATCAGCTTCAGGGATGGTATTCAAAACAGCATCAGGAATCGTTGGTACATCAAGACGAACTTCGCCGTTCTTCCAAACAATCAAATCAATATCATCAAGCGTTGTCGCTGGGTTGCCAATGACCATGGTGCCAATGGTTGAAGGAGCAATCATGCCCGCGTTGGTAATTTCAATCGTACCAATGCCTTTAAATGATGTTGCGGCCTTGGCAACAAAATCAAGCACCGCGTTGTCGGTCAACACAAATTTTGGTTTATCGGTGACCGTTTCAACACCGGTACGCGAGTTATATTCCTTGTAACCTTTGAAGTTCATCACAACGCCATCAGAAAGCACTACTTTACCAGAACCTTGAAAACGTAAGATGACTTTCTTTTCAAGATTGACCAAGCAATCATCGGCGAAAATAACCTGTGGGGTAACATTTCCACCTTCAACAAAATTAAAGGTCAACTCTGAACCTTCTGCAAAATAAAGATTGTTGTTAATCGTAAAGGTACGACGCACGTTGATCACATTCCCTTTGCCGCGCACATTGATCTTTTGCGTTTCAGCCCGAAGACTCATGTTCTTGTCGGCAAGAGATATTTGATTATCATTTTCAAGAACAAGGTTGAATGCAGGGTAATCAGCACTGTTGCCGGTACCATCAACGGTTGAGAAGTTCTTGATTGTTGAGCTTTCGTAGGCAAGGTTGCCCGCAAAAGCACTCGTCAGCGCCTCAAATCCATTAACCGTTGTTGGGCGATCAAACGCTCTAGGAAGGCTTAAGGTGCGTGGTGCACGCGTAAGGCCACCATTGACCACGATCACATCATCAGCCTGTGCAATATCATCAAGCTTACGCAACTCTTGTTCTTCTATCTCACTTAAAGATTCTGCCAACACATCTCTGCGCACTGAACGAACACCCGTTGTGTCAAAGGTTGTTCCTTCAATGCGTTCACCCGCAATGGTCACGTCAGATGAATTTTGAATCACATCATTGCCAAGCAGGAGCAGGTTTTTATAGAATAACTCGGCTCCAGTATCAAGTTGGAATGCATTTGAATCAGCAATCTCAACCGCAGCAAAATGGTTATCAAAACTCAACCGCGCCGTTCCTTCAGCAACAACTGGATCGCTTCCCTCAACAACAGGGCTGCCAACATAGAAGCCTTCGCCCGATAACGTCACATATGGATAATCCTTGGTAACCGTCGACTTGGTTGTCGCCGTCGTGCGGGCTTTAGTCAGATTTTGAATGTCTTCATTAACGGCAAACTTCACATGCAAATCATTGATAGGCAAACTACCATACGTCACCGATCCACCGTAATTGATGCCATCACGCAAGAACACCAGTGCATTGTTTTCACCTTCAACAAAGAAATCAAGAGACGTCTTTGGTTGCTCATTTCTGTCGCTTTCTTTATTTTTCTTGCCACGAATATCAAATGACGTATTGCCAATCAACTCGATAGATGGAAATTCGCCATCACCATCAGTAACGATGCCAGGGGTTAGAACACTTGCATCAAGGCCAATGCATTCAATATTTTCAAGACGAAGTGTATTGTCACTCAACTGAATTGGACGTTGCGTAATTTGATTTTGAGAATTCGTTGCCGTAGGAATGACAAATGACACAACCTGCTTACCATTAAGCCCACGAAGTGTGAGCGTGTTTTCACCGATAACACGCAGCAATGGCGCTATGTCACTACCCTTTGTATTTGATTCAAAGGTCAGATCTTCGCTCAGCTCAAGTGTAACATCGGCACCAAAACGCAGGTGTGCATTTTGACCGAACTTAAAGGTGGTGGAACGCAACTTGGAGAGCTCGATATTTCTCAACGTAACCGTTACCCCATCCGCAATCTCGAATTGAGGGTCGGCTGTTTGTGAGAAGGTAAGAGCAACACCATTACCATTAATAGTTGCGCTGCCCGTAACTTTAATAAGCTGACCAGGGTTAACAGGAAGAGAACGCTGGAGGCTGATGCTAGTTTTTAAATCACCGCTAAACATAGCTTGTTCATCAGCCGTATATTCCGACTGATCAGTTGTTTCTTTAATCGCACCATTATCGCTCAAGGTCAATAACCCAGCAGCGATAGCGGCATTCACATTGGCCAAATTATAACCAGCAGTATCATACACATACCATGCTGAGCCAAAAAGCAATTTGCTATTGTTTGGATAAGCGATGCGATCAAGCACCTCAAGCCACAACGTTGTTCCATTAACCGTTAATTTGCCATCGGTAAGGAAATTAAGCACATTGCCCTTAAGAACAAATGTTGTTGTATCATCAATGATGACTTTTCCACTCGCAATTGCCATATCTGTATCAATGGTCAAAGAAACATTGGAAAGATGCAACTCAGATGTTGCACTCCCAAAATTAATACGTCCCTTGCCGGTGCCAAGACCTTTTATAGAAATGTCTTCCAAATACAATTTTGCGCCTGCGGGAATTGTTATTTGACCACCAGCAGAAAGATCGAGCGTTTCACCGTTACCATTAACGCGCGCCGTTCCGGGAAATGTCCAATGCCCAGAAGCACCAAGGGCTGTGTAACCCGTCAAATAAACACTCGTTGCATGGTTAAAAGTCAACGCCGTATTCCACGTTGATGAGTAATACCCACCAAGCGTGAGCTGCCGATAGTTCACATTTACGGTGCCTGGACCAATGAATTTAACCTCGTCAGCCAATGCCAAATCATTATCCAGCGTAACCGTGCTGCTATTCAGCGTAATATTTTTATTCAACGTGCTATAAAGAGCAAGCGTCAAACGTGCGCTGGAATTGTTCATGGTGATTGCGCTGGAAAATAATGGCTGTCCTTCCAAACGATTACCCGTTCCAGAAACAGTAACCCCAGGGACAACAGTGCCAGGTTCAAACTTGAAAATACTATTGCCAACCATCTTAAGCGCTGATGTTGATGGCGAATATGTTCCTTTAATCAAAGCTTCAGCGCCTGCTTGCTCTAAAATACCGTAGTCGAAAGCAACATCCTGACCAGCAACCGTAGCCCCTGATGCTTGAACCAAAGAGCCATCGATCGTCAAACCACTCGAACTAACATTAAGCTTTGCACCAGAAGAAACTTTGATCGCTGAATTCCTGCTGCCAAAAGTCACATTTCCGTCTGCTATAGCATAAAGCGATGGCGCTAACGCACCAAGAAATGCCACCCCTAAAAAAAATACCGAACCACAAGTTCTATTCATTCCTCTCTCCTCTTGCTACCCTTTCGTTTTGGTTTGTTTACAAAACACATTAAACGTTAGAGACGACTCCTTCCTTTTTAAAAAGACTAAACTCTAAAATTTGAGTGTAGTATCACGTTGTTCCTTTGTAAAGATTTTTACATTTTTTTTTGCAGCCTGACATAAAAGCGTACTACAAGAGCATCTTCGCTCGTTTTATACCTTCTTTTATCTTGTTCGCCGATAGCATTAAGAGCTCTTGTTCTTCAGTATTAAGCATAAGCGTTAAGTGTTCGCATACACCATTCTCTCGAATAATAGTTGGCACACTCAAACAAACGTCTGAAAGTCCATGCTGCCCTTCAATCAATGTTGATACGGAAAACACACGCGCTTGGTTGAGTAAAATTGCACGAATAATCTTAGTTGTCACCAAGGCTATGGCATAAAATGTTGCACCTTTAAGCGCAATAATGTCACCAGCCGCAGACTTGGTTTTTTGATAGAGCTTATTCACGATATCAGGATCATAGCCTGTCATGTTTGCCATAGGCACACCGGCAACCGTCGCACCACTCCACCATGCAAACTCAGAATCACCATGCTCACCAAGAATATGCGCAACCACATCTTTAGGACTCACCTTAAAATAAGCCCCTAGTAAATAGCGCAAACGAGCGGAATCCAAGACCGTCCCTGTTCCAAAAACACGACACGAAGGAAAACCTGACAACGTAAGCGCCACGTAGGTCAAAACATCCAAAGGATTGGTCACCACTAAAAGAATGCAATCTTTATTGTATTTCACAATCTGCGGAATAATTTGTTTAAACACCGCAACATTTTTATCAAGGAGATTAAACCGTGATTCACCGGGAGCCTGCGCATGTCCCGCACAAACCACAACCACGGAGGCCCCTTCCACCAAATCATAAGAATCACCAGCAGTAATAGCTACTGAATGAGCGAATTGCATACAATGCTGTAAATCAAGCGCTTCTCCTTCTGCCTTGTTTTTGTTGAGATCAATTAAGGCAATCTCGGTAACAACGCCATCCAACATAAGCGTATAAGCGATGGTGCTCCCAACGGATCCTGCACCAATAATGGCAACCTTAGCCCCACCACCTTGTTTTTTTGTTGTTTTACGAAAATGAAAAAATGCCATGATCGTTCCTTTACCCAAGCATCAATAAGAACCATATTTCGTACCACATCACTATGACATTCCATACATGGTATAAAACCGATCGCTCTTAACTCAAGTAAAGAAAAGAAAAAGATAAAAAACGCTTTTTAAAAGGACAAAGGCTCTCGAGCACAAAACAACTCAAGAGCCTTTATTTTTTCAGAAATTAGTCTATCACACCCATTCAAGGCGCGCGATAGCTGCCGTATCGCTTGGACGACGGCCTAAATTGATAACGCGAGTATAACCACCCGGTCTACCCACATATTTAGGCGCAACTTCCTTGATAAGCTTTTTAACCATCATTTCATCATAAGGCAACAACTGCTTGACGCGTCTGATGGTATTGAAATCATAACCTGTACGAGCAATCGTCACAATTTTTTCGATAAATCTTTGCACTTCCTTGGTACGCACCTTGGTTGTTTGCAAAGCACCAAATCGAATAAAATGAATGGCTTGATTGCGCAATAAGGCCTTTCTATGACCCGATTTTAAATTTAATTTTTGTCTACCGTTCTGATGTTTCATGGCTTAAATTACCCTCTTGCTCTTTGATAGCTTTTTTAAGATCCAATTCTTTAATGTTCATACCAAGGTGCAACCCAAAAGCTGATAAAATTTCTTTGACCTCACGCAATGATTTACGTCCAAAATTCTTGATCTTAAGAACATCTTCTTCAGAAAGGTTGACCAAGTCAATAACACGCTTGATGCCTGCACCGATCAAACAATTGTGTGCTCTAACCGAGAACTCAAGTTCATCAATAGGCTTCAAGAACAATTCAACCGGCAACCCTTTTGTAGGTCCTTCAAAATCAAAAGATCCCTTCTTTTCACCCTTTTCATCGGTGCCTTTTGAAATCTCATTAAATGGAATTTCTGTTGCTTGCAAGAAATGCTCAAGTTGTGTACGCAACACTGATGTGCCATAATGCACCACATCTTGGGGGGCAACAGCACCATTGGTGGTAACACTCAATGTCAACTTATCATAGTCAATTTCTTGCCCAACACGAGTTTTTTCAATGTGATATTCTACGCGCTTGATAGGTGAGAACATAGCATCAAGATAAATACGATTATCTGCCTGCAACGAAGCTCCGTGTGGCCACTGTGCGGGAACATAACCCCGGCCAGTTTCAACAAAAAATTCAATGTCCAATTCGCCATCAGCAGCTAAATGCGCAAGTATATGATCCGTATTAACAAGGCTTAAATGTTCATCTGCTTTAATGTCTGCAACCTTTGCCACTCCGGCACCTTTAACTGAAAGATGCATCTTGCCAGGCAAGCCCGTAGCATTCTTGATCACAATTTGCTTTATGTTCAAAATGACGTAAAGCGTATCCTCAATAACACCTTTTATTGAAGAAAACTCGTTATTCACCCCTTTAATGACAACCGAGGTCACCGCTGAGCCTTCAATTGATGAAAGCATCACCCTTCTGAGTGCATTACCTAATGTAATACCAAAACCAGGCTCCAATGGTTGAACTACTAACTCACCATAGGTAGGAGACGATACCTGCTTGTTCCAACTCAACTTAGGCAATATTAACGGCTTATAATTCATCAGGAACCACCTTTACTTAAAATCACTAAAACCCCAACCACAAAATTTCAAAAGTATCCCTGATGCAAAAATGCACCAGGGATACGATTATGGCATTACTTAGAATACAATTCAACAATCAAATGTTCTTCGATTGGTGCAGAAATATCAGAACGTACAGGAGCACGTTGTACAATACCTTTGCGATCTTTCTTTTGCAACTCTAACCACTCAGGAACTTTAGCACCGGTCCCCATGCGCTTGTCGATAAAGCCTTCTACGAATGTTGTGTTTTTCGTCGTGCTTTCTGTCAAAGCAACAACATCATTTGGACGGACAATAAATGAAGGCGAAGATACGCGCTTGCCATTAACCGTTATATGCCCATGCGTAACCAGCTGGCGAGCTTGAACACGAGAGATTGCCATGCGCAAACGATAAACAACGTTATCAAGACGACGTTCAAGGAAACTCAACAGGTTTTCGCCGGTGATTCCTTGTTCACGAACAGCCATATCAAAAAAACGACGGAATTGACGTTCGCGAACTCCATACATTAACTTAACTTTTTGTTTTTCTTGCAGCTGCTTACCATATTCCGATAACTTTTTGGAACCAAGTCGTCGACCATGTTGTCCTGGCGTTGTTGGATTCTGTTCGAGCGTGCACTTAGCAGTACGGCACTTCGTTCCTTTTAAAAATAATTTTTCACCGGCTTGTCGGCATCTGCTGCATGTTCCATTAGTGGTTGACATAAAACCCTTTTCGATAAACTAAATAATCTAAAAAACTGTTATACTCTACGTTTTTTTGGAGACCGACAACCATTATGTGGAATAGGCGTCACATCTCGCAGCAAACTAATGTTCAACCCTGCAGATTGAAGCGCTCTTACAACCGCATCGCGACCAGAACCTGGCCCCTGCATGTTTACTTCAACAAGTCTAATGCCTAAACCAGCCAGAT
The DNA here is from genome assembly GCA_964495205.1 of uncultured Pseudomonadota bacterium. GTDB lineage: Bacteria > Babelota > Babeliae > Babelales > RVW-14 > GWF2-38-10. The sequence continues at coordinate 7,967 of CAZBUZ010000034.1, forward strand.
CTTTGGCTACCTTATTAGCAACCTGGGTTGCAGCATAAGGAGTTCCTTTGCGAGCGCCCTTAAATCCAAGCTGCCCAGCACTACCACGAGCAAGAACATCGCCATCAACCGTTGTAATTGAAAGCATCGTATTATTAAATGTTGATGTTATGTGCGCAATAACTGTGTCAATGTTTTTAAGTTGTCGTTTTTTGCTTTTTTTATATGCCATCGTTACCCTTGCTTATCTCAATTACTTCTTCGTGACTGCTTTTTTACCAGCAACAATGTTAGACGCTTTTCGAGGACCTTTACGCGTACGTGCATTTGTCTTGGTGCGTTGACCTCGAACAGGCAACGACTTTTTATGGCGCAACCCTCGATATGAACCGATTTCCTGAAGTCGTTTGATGTTCAACGTTACTTCTTTGCGCAGCTCACCTTCAACCTTGAAATGTTGTGTTATATATTTTTGAATTGCTGCAACTTGCTCGTGGGTTAAATCTTTAACCCGCGTATCTGGATTAATTTTAGTATCGCCCAAAACTTTCTTTGATAGCGGCAATCCAATACCGTACAAATAAGTAAGCGCTATTTCAACACGCCTTTCATTTGGTAATACAACACCCTCAATACGAGCCATCAAAATCCTCTTTCAATATAAACCTATATACCTTAACCTTGACGCTGTTTGTGCTTGGGACTTTTTTTACAAATGACGCGCACAACACCATTACGTTTCAGGATCTTACAATCTTTACAAATTTTTTTAACCGATGTTCTTACTTTCATGAGCACTTCCACATTCTTACATGCTTTACGTTATACTTTAATTTCAACAACTTTCCTCCATCAACTTACTCTCATCAACCCTATTATTTTACTTATAGCGTGACGTTATGCGCCCCTTGGTCAAATCATATGGTGACAACTCAACAGCAACCCGGTCACCAGGCAGTAACTTTATATAGTGCATACGCATTTTGCCAGAAACGTGAGCCAATACCATATGGCCACTTTCAATAAGCTTTACGTTAAACATGGCATTTGGCAAAGCTTTTTCAACGATTCCGTCTACTATAATAACATCTTCTTTCTTTTTCATAGCTCACATTTTTTAAAATTTAGCAGTTTACTTCAGCCTGGTGAGTATTTCTGCACATCCCGGACGAACCACAACGGTATCTTCAACATGTGCTGCAAGACCACCATCTGCCGTTCGGGCTGTCCAACCATCACTCATAACCGTAACATCATAACCACGTTCAGCAATCATCGGCTCAATAGCCAACGTCATGCCTTCCTGCAAAAGCATTCCCTTTCCCGGTTTGCCATAATTAGGAATATCAGGCTCCTCGTGAAGATCTTTTCCAATGCCATGACCAGCAAAGACCCGAATAACCGAAAAGCCCTCTTGTTCAACAATCTCCTGAACGCAGGCAGAAATGTCAGACACTCTATTTCCCGGAATAGCAATCCTTATCGCAGCATCTAAAGCACGCTGAGCAACATCTGCCATACGCTTAGCCGTATCACTCGCTTGACCAACAAAAAAACATCGAGTGAGGTCTGCACAATACGATCTATGAGACGCGATCACATCTATCTTAACAAAATCCCCAGATTTTAAAACAATTTCCTTTGAAGGAATGCCGTGAACCACCACATCATTTATCGAAATGCATGTTGCATGTCGATAACCTGCGTATCCTTTGCATTCAGGCTTCAGCCCACGGGATACTATTTTTTGTTCAATAAGAGTATCCAACTCCAGGGTACTTACCCCAGCAATAACTTGATCAGCCATATCACCCATTATCTGGGCAAGGTGCTGACCAGCTATTCTCATTTTATCAATGGCACTTTTATTTTTAACCAACATAACTTCGTATCCCGGAACTATAAAACCTTCTTTATCGACCCAAACGGCCCTTAAGGCGACCGGAGGCCAAGAAACCTTCATAACGACGCTCAATAAGATGAGACTCAATCTGAGCAGACGTATCTAAACCAACACCAATTACAATTAGTAAACTCACACCGCTAAAAAATGTAGGAAATGTTATAAAATTTTGTATTAAACTAGGAAAAATCGCCAAAACAGCTAAATAAACAGCGCCAGGAAACCCAACACGCGTTAACAAATAATCAAAGAATTCTGCTGTTTTCTTGCCTGGACGAATACCAGGAATAAAACCACCAGACTTTCTAATATTATCCGCTAGTTCAACAGGATTAAATATAATTGCTGTGTAAAAAAAGGCAAAAAAGATAATCATACCTGCATTCAATACGTTATAGACTAATGACTCTCGCGCAAACCAATCCATAACAATGCGAGTAACCTCAGGCCAACGACCAGCAAACATCCCTATTAAAGCAACAGGCATGCCCAAAATCGCTGTTGAGAAAATAACCGGAACCACACCAGCAGGATTGAGCTTCAAAGGGATATAAGAGCTTTGCCCTCCATACACTTTTTGCCCAATAACTCGCTTAGCATACTGAACCGGAACTTTACGCTCGCCTTTTTCAAGGAAAATAACACATGCTATTACAGCTATGGTTATTGCAAGCAGTAACGCAACCATCAAAATATTCGTTTGCCCTAGGCGATAGTTTTCCCATATTTTAAAAAGTGCACTTGGCAAACCAACTACAATACCAGCAAAGATAATCATCGAACTACCATTGCCAATACCATGCGAGTTAATTTGTTCACCAAGCCACATCACCACAAGCGACCCTATCGCCATCATAAGCACCGCGGGAAGCCTAAAACCCCAGCCAGGAGTGAAAACCAACCCGGGTTGATGTTCAAGGTATGCAACAATGCCAAAACTTTGAACCAAACCAATACCCAGTGTGAGATACCGGGTATATTGGTTAATGATTCGACGACCATATTCTCCCTCTTTTGATAAGGCTTCAAGCGAAGGAACCATGATCGTCAACAACTGAATCATAATCGATGCACTAATGTACGGAGACATACCCAAGGAAAAAATCGAAAACATTTTAAGCGCACCGCCAGAAAACAAATCCAAATACGATAAAAAGCCACTTGCAAAATTCGCGCTAAACTGACCATAAAGCGCCGCC
>CAZBUZ010000034.1:11057-12653 GCA_964495205.1 uncultured Pseudomonadota bacterium
ACTCCTGGCAAGCTAATATGTGCGCCAAATCGATATATTGCAAAAACAAGTAGGGTGAAGCCCAACTTCTTTCGCAACTCCTGCACCAGAAAAATGTTTTTTAAGTTATGCAGTTGTACCACCACTTCTCATCTCCTTACTCATCACGAGCGCCTTGCCTCCTGCCTTTTCTATAGCTTGGGTTGCACCCTTGCTAAAGGCATCAGCATGTATCGTTAACTTTTTATTAAGCGTCCCGTCCCCCAATACCTTTATCAACTCCTGAGAACTCTTTTTAATAATTCCCTTGTTCACCAAGCTGTCTCTTGTTACTTCTTCACCGTTATCAAACTTAGATTCCAAAGCATCTAAATTTACAATCGAATATGCGATTTTAAAATTTGCATTGTTAAAACCACGACGAGGCATACGACGGCTCAAAGGCATTTGACCGCCTTCAAAAACAGCAGAAATCTCTGATCCTGAACCAGGACGACATTTTTGTCCGTCATGCCCTCGACCAGACATACCACCACGATCACTACCTCGACCAACACGCTTTCTCTTTTTTGTAACTGATACTAATGTATTAAGCTGCAACATGTTTCTTCTCTCCAAACAAATCATTCATCGTCTTGCCACGAATCGTCGCAATTTGTTGTGCTGAACGTAACTTCTTCAATGCATTAATCGTTGCTTTTACAACGTTTTGAGGATTTGAAGATCCAAGCGACTTGGCCAAAATATCACGAACACCCAAGGCTTCCATCACCGCACGCACAGCCCCACCAGCGATAACTCCGGTACCCTTAGAGGCAGAACGAATTATGACATGACTTGAGCCATGCTTTCCCTCAACGCTGTAAGGAATCGTTGTTTTATAAAGTGGGATAGAAAACATAGACTTTCTTGCTCTACGCAAAGCCTTTGCAATCGCAGAAGAAACCTCTCTGCTTTTACCTAGAGCAATACCAATATTTCCTTTTCTATCACCAACAACAACCAACGCTGAAAAAGCAAAACGACGTCCACCTTTAATTACCTTGGCAACACGACGTACATTTAAAACAGCCTCAGCATATTCCTCTACTGGAACTTGCGGGGCTCTTGCCATTTGTTGGCTTTTTTTGTTTTTTTCTTCTGCCATCTTTTTCCCTGATTAAATCTTCACCGTTATCATCATATGATTACTTAAAAATTCAAACCTGCTTCTCGCAAGCCATCAGCCAAAGCCTTTACCCGACCATGATATAAATAAGGACCACGATCAAAAAAGACATCTTTAACTGATTTATCTAACGCTAACTTGCCCAGCTGTAACCCAACCTGCCGAGCAGATGTCTTTTTATCCCCAGAAACATCCTTCAAATTAAGCGTCGAAAAACTAACAATCGTTGCGTGTTTGCTGTCATCGATAATTTGAGCATAAATATGCTTATCACTTCTGAAAACAGAAACACGAGGCTTAACTCCCCTACTCAATTGTGCATTGCGCACTCGATGAATTCTTCGCTGGAGGCGCCTTTTGATTTTTTTTAGCAAACTCACTGTACGACCTTTCTAAACTTAATAATCTAATTATCCTGCCGACTTTGTCTTACCAGCCTTGCGAATAAT
>CAZBUZ010000035.1:0-2111 GCA_964495205.1 uncultured Pseudomonadota bacterium
GCGTATGTTTTGACTGCATTTATGGTGCCTCAAAACTGGCTTCATATTTTAACCTGGACGTTTGTTCCCCATTTTCAGTGCACACGCGATTTTGTTTTGGTTGCTGCAGGGTTTATTGGTACCACTATTTCACCATATCTTTTCTTTTGGCAGGCATCACAGGAAATTGAAGAAAAATTGGATCATGAAAAAATATATTTAGAGAAAAAACCAATTAAAAAATTATTGCAAAAGACTCGACAAGATACGTTGCTGGGATCTTTTTTTTCGCAGCTTATTACCTTCTTTATTGTGGTTACCTGTTATGCCGCATTGCATCAAAAAGGTATCACCGAAATTACAACCGCTTATGATGCCGCTGTAGCCTTAAAGCCGCTTGCTGGTGATTGGGCTTCAATAATTTTTGCTCTTGGGATTATCGGTGCTGGCTTTTTGGGGATTCCTGTTCTTGCCGGTTCTGCAGCATATGCCTTATCGGAGATGTTTAATTACCGCGAGGGCCTTTCCTATCAGTTTAGAGAGGCCAAATTTTTTTATAGCGTGATAGCCATTTCGACGCTTTTAGGGTTAGCAATAAATTTTATTGGAATAAGTCCTATTAAAGCTTTGCTTTATGCTGCGATCGTCAATAGTATCGCTGCTGTTCCCATTATTGTTTTTGTGTTAATTTTAGCTAATAATAAAAAACTCATGGGATCTCACAGAAACGGCGTATGGTCTAATCTCTTTGGTGGGCTGACCTTTTTACTTGTGCTTTTGTCAACCATTCTTGTGGTTTGGTTTGTGTGATGTATTATGGTGATTGAGCTCTTTGATACTTAAAATTCAAAAACTTTGCCGGAGTGAAATGTTCCGCTGGCTGTTTTTGCAATGAAAGCGGTTTGTTGAGGCATCGCCTTGACCAGCTGAGCAATTGGCTGAAACCCTGTGCAATGGTTTGGTAGCAATAGCTGAATATTTTCTTGGGTAAATAAATCAATGACCTCTGCTATTTCCTCTGTGCTTGAGTTTTTCAAGTGTAGTCCGCCTACCAGCGCATAAACGGGGACTTGGTTATCAAAAATTTGCTTCGCATTGGCAATGATGGTCGGTAAGCCATGATGCGCACAACCAACAATGATGACGAGTCCTTTGCCTGCCAGATGTGCAACGAGGTTGATCTCATACGTTTTGAGTGATGAGTTAAGCGTCGGCTGTTCTTTTGTAACCCACAGACCGGGCATGATCTCAATATTTTTTGTAACCGCATGAACGTTGGTGTACTGCGTTTTTAGTACGTTACTGTTGGGCATATGTTCACCAAAAGCATCTGAGGTGCAATACATAGGCTTATGAGAAATAAGGCTGCTGACTTTTTCCATGCCCCCGCTATGATCATCGTGTGGATGGCTAAGTACAAAGGCATCAATGGTTGCAAGATCAAGATTGAGTTCTTGTGCATTATGAAGGAGTACATCTCCTGAAAATCCGGTATCAAAAAGTATCTTTTTTTCATTTGCTTCGATGAATAGCGATAAGCCGTGTTCTCCTCGTAAAGGTTCTTTGGGGGCGCAATCTTCAAGAATGACCGTGGTTTTTAGTGAGGAAAGTGATGTCATAGTGAATCTCCTGGAATTTTTTAGCGAGCATCTGTCTCTTTTTTAAGGATTTCATAAAATTTTTCATGGGCCATTTTTTCAATCCATGGCTTGTGGCCGCATTGGGGGATGAGGATGAAATGAAAATTTTTGAGCGTGGCGGCTAATGGCTTTTGAACGCCTTCGGCTGGATGTGGATCATAGTCACCATGGATTGCTACTACTGGACATTGAATGTGTTTGCCCAGCTCGAGGAGCTTACCGCTTTTTCTTAATGCGGCGGCTTCAGGCCAAACGCTTTCGTAGATATTGAATTGGAAATCAATGACGTCATTGTGATGTGGTAGTGGGCAGTAGGAGTCCATTTTAGGGAGATATTTTGTTAACTGAGCCCAACTGTTATTTTTGTCCTTTAATGCTTCAACGTCATATTGTTCTTCTTCTGTAAGGCGGCTTAGTCGAGTTTTCATAATGTTTTCGGCATAGGATGCTTCGAATGGTCCGCTGCTTATCATGATCAGCTTTTTTACCATT
>CAZBUZ010000035.1:2121-9072 GCA_964495205.1 uncultured Pseudomonadota bacterium
GGCCAAGCACCCCATGAATAACCTATGAGTGTGAGGGGGATGGTGCCGTGTTCTAGCAATACCTTTTTTAGCTCTTGCAGTTGCCCATCTATTGTTGTTTGTGTTTGAAACGGCTCTAATACCCCATGGGGTTTAGCCTGTTCTTTTGCAACGGGTGCTATTTCTCCTGGCGCACCCGGCCCGCCGTGAATAACGGCGATATTGAAGGGGGCTCGTCCGTATTTTCTTAGGCCTTTTTCGATGTTACCCATCGATTTCCTTTTTATCTTGTGGTTGCATTAATGTATCAAAAGAGGCGTGGTTTGATAAATTGAGGTAATCCTCTTCATATTTTTTTTATGGATTTTATAGAGAACAAGACGGTATCTTATGAGTTTATTTTTTATATTTTTCTTACGGTTGAATATAGCACATAAAAAGCAATTGTTAATGATGTAGCGGAACGTTGGTAAAAAACGATAAAAAATTGATTAACACCAATAAGAGTAATGATTCTGCGCTTGGAGGAGCGCGGTGCAGAATGGAAAAAAGGCCCGTGGTATTTACCACGAGCCTTTAACTTCATGGAGGCAGGCAATCTTAAGATGCTACGCCTGGTAAGGTAACATTCTCTGCAAAATTGTGGTTTGGATTTGTAAGCATGACGACGTATCCGCGTTTATAGAACACAAATTGGGTAATCCCAAGCTCTTTCAGGAAATTGTTTAACAAATTGTTACCAACTTCCGTACTGATATCTGGGGTTTTAATTTCAATTTCAACGAAAATCCCATCTGTCCCTTTTACTTGGTCAATTGCAACTTCAAAATCAATATTGAAAAGGCGAACATTATAGGTGGTACGCTTTTTTTCTACAATAACTTTTTCGACATAACCATTTTCTTCAAGACTTTTCTGAAATGCTTTGATGTCTTCTTGCGTCATTTTTTTCTCAAACTCATCGCAGCTTTGGATATTTCCCAATTCATCCATATGACGTAGTTTTGTTGTTACCACAATCTTGGGTCCAGAATATCTAATACGAACAAATCGTAATGCATCTACGTAGTCTTTACCTTGCGGAACGAAAAAAAATGAATCGTCTTTTTTGTCATAATAAATGTCTTTGAGTGATGCTTCTTTGTCCTTTTGAGCATGCGTATCAAGCCATGTTAAAAGGGTAGCTTGCTGAACATCGCTTAATTTGATTTTGAACTCTATTTCTTGTCCAACCTTTTGCGTTTTGAGCTCTGGTATGATATCAGTTACATCTGTTCTTGGCTTATGGTTAATGGGTGATTCCATTGTTTGTCCTTTTTGCATAAGCAACGAAAAAAGTATTAAGCATAGATAGTTTTTTTTCATAAAAATCCTTAAACAATAAGGGATAAAACAAAGACACAACTTTTTGCATGGAATATAACAGGAATCGTTATATTTTTCTATGAAAAACTGGCTGGGGCGAGAGGATTCGAACCTCTGTAACCGGATCCAGAATCCGGGGTCCTGCCGCTAGACGACACCCCAACATATTTGAGATGCTCCTATTTTTACCAGAAAAAGAACAATAGTGCAATAGCAATCGCGATTTTAGTAGGCTCGATAATATGATTTAAGGGTTTACGTATTAATTTGCGAGGTGCTATGGATAATAACAAAAAACAGGAAAATGGCGTGATTATTTTTGCCAAAAAAATTTTAGGAGTTTTGCTCATCATTACAGGTGTTATAGGGTTGTTTTTGCCTTTTTTGCAGGGCATTGCCATGATTCTTCTCGGTGTTTTCTTGCTTGGGGGCAAGCCTGCTGTCAGAAAGTGTAAAAAATGGGCAGTGAAAATGGGTGGTTTTTTACGTCGAATTTGGAATCAGCGCTGATGTAGCTTTTTAACAAGGGTTGCCCAAACGCTATCTGACGCGATGGTGACGTTAAAAAACTTTCCAACTAGGGTTGCAAGGGCGGCAAATACTATTGAGCTTACGGTTAAGATGATCATGAAAAGGGAAAAAGCCTTAGCGATCAAGATAAGCATGCATATTTCCTTGATCAAATGGTTTGTTGATAAGCGCGATATCGGAGGCTTGACGATTGATTGGCGATGCTTGTGCCTTGTATGATATGACAATGATCGTTTTGCCTTTTGAGTGTATAGAAATGAAGCATTCTAGCTTGCCTTTGTGGCAATAAAAAAGCCCCTCTTTATCATGTGAAAAATCAGTTAAGGCCCAACCGGCAGCTTCCATTTCTCTACGATAAAAGTTTACGGCTCGATCAATAGATTGATTTCCCTCATAGCGAATAACAAATACCGAACCGTCTTTTTGTTGATGCGTCTGTTTGCTGGTACAGGTAAAACCAAGCGGAACAATCATATCCCATTGTCTTGCTTCTTCGATGTCGATATGGTTTGTGTTTGAGCAGTATGCAGTTTTTGATCGGTTATTTATTACTTTTTTAGGTGCACATGAGCACAAAAAAAGCAAAGAAGAGAGCACCCCTACCACACCACTCATCGCAGTGAGAGCTTTAAAGCTCATTTTTTTTTGTGCTTTCTTCTTTGCTTGAAATATCATAGCAAGAACATTTAGCGTTGTTGTGTTGCTTGTGCTGCTTTTTCTTGTTCTTTGGTCAAAACATTTTCTTTGATGCGAGCAGCTTTACCAATTCGTTCACGGATGTAGTTGAGTTTTGCTCGGCGTACGCTGCCATGCTTGATAAGTTTGATATTGTCGATGGCTTTGGAGTAGTATGGAAAGATTCTTTCAACACCAACGCCATTTGCGCCAATGCGTCTGACGGTGAATGTTGAAGCTACGCCATTATTGTGCATAGCGATAACATCGCCTTCAAACATTTGGATACGTTCTTTGTCACCTTCTTTGATGAGTTGAAAAACTTCAATCGTATCACCAACTTTGAAAGGAGGAAAATTGCGATCGAACATTCCGTAATCGAGAATCGTTTCTTTGGTTAATTTTGCAGCTTTCATGGTTTCCCTTGGAAGATTACCCTGATTTGAGGGCTTAACGTTACGTTACTTAACACTAAAAATGCTGAAAAAACAGATGCTCCTAGTATATAGTGAATCGATGTGGTTAGCAATAGTAGTCTCTTAATCTTTATTCTTTTTGATTAAATCATTCAAATGGTCAATTTGAGGGTGTAAGCCGAGCCATCGGTCGAGGATGATTGAGACGGCCGAGCGGACCGAGAGGTGGTTGTAGGTTGGCATTCCTTGTAGAGGAACTAAAATAAAGTCTGATTTTTCCAAAATGGCATCACTTAATCCTTGGCCGGTGCCAAAAACAAATAAAACGGGACGGTTATGTTGCCAGACTTGTTCTTGGCTTGCATAGTCAATTTTGATGCCAAAGTCGTGGTGCTTTGCCGATGTGGTGACGATGAGTGGTTTCGTTCCTTCTTGTTGTTCGATGGCTGCGACGAGCTGATCAAATGATGGTACTTGTTTGACGATGCTTACGGCTTTTTGTCGGCTTGGATTGTATTTTGTTCCCTGTTCAGATCCCCAAAAATTCAAAAAAGTGCGTACGATTTCTTGCTGATCAACGAGGGGGCAGACAATGAAATAGTTTTTGATCCCATAGGTTGCGCAGGCGCGAGCTGTATCGTGAATGTCCAGTGATGCGACAGAGGTTGATCCCGCACGGTCACCTTTAAGGTTGACGTCGGTATGCATGAGCGCCACATAGTGCGGAGGGATAAATTTTTGAGCAAGTGCTATGTCATCGGCTGTTGGTTGACTGCTGGCAAACCAATCAAAACGTTGAGCGATTGTCTTTTTTGCTGCTGCATCCCTACGCCATCGGTCGATTTCGGCATGATTACCCGAGCGAAGGACCTCGGGGATTGTTTTATCAGCCCAGGAGACTGGAAGTCCGTAGCTTGGATGGTCGAGAAAAGGTGATTGGAATGATTCATCGGCGACCGAAGCTTCTTTTCCAACAATGCCTGGAATGAGGCGTAATAATCCTTCAAGAAAGATTTGAGCAGGAAGATCTCCTCCCATGACTACGTAATCGCCTATGGAGACAATTAAGTCGGCATAGTGTTTTTCAACGCGGGCATCAATGCCTTCGTAGCGCGGGCAGATAAGGATAAGGTGGGGTGAATTTAAGTAGGTTGTTCCCACTTGCACCTCCGCGGAGGCATTTGAGGCTTTTAAGGTGCCAGCAATCATCCCCAACTTGCGTTGATTTAGTTTTACCCCCTGCGGTGAGAAAAAAATTTTAAATCCTTTTCCCCATTTTGATTCACAGGCTTCTATTGCTCGCAGCATGACTTCTGGTTTGATAATCATGCCGACGCCTGGTCCGACGGTTGGTTCATCAATGCGTTCTTTGGGTGCGCACATGTCAGAAAATCTGACCAGATTGAATTCAATGAGCCCTTTTTCAACAGCTCGACCAATAATGCTGGACTGGATAAAGGTTTGGTGTATTTCCGGAAAGACAGTAATAATTGAAATTTTCATGGGCTCTTTTGTCGTTGATAAATGAATAAAAAAGAGGCCGGCATGTGCCGGCCATTACTTACTTCTGTGATGTTTAGCGTGTAGTTTATTCTAAGATTTCAAGAACGGCGCGCTTGTGCTCTTTGGATGCTGCTGCCTGAATTAATGTTCTGATTGAACGAGCGGTACGACCTTCCTTGCCAATAACTTTGCCAAGGTCTTCAGGTGCAACGCGTAATTCTATTATTGTTGATTGCTCGCCGGTTATTTCAGAAACTGAAACACTTTCTGGTCTATCAACAAGCTTTTTAACAATTTGCTCTACCAATTCTTTAAGCATGATTTCTCCTGTTACCAGAATAACACTTCGTGCATTATGTTTTTTTATGTAACTTAAATGTGTCTAAAAGCAAAAATTATTTGGCTTGGGCTTGCTTTGTTTTGAGCAATTTAGCAACCGTTGCGCTGCACAAAGCACCCTTGGCTATCCAATCTTGGATACGTTCACGATGAACTTGAAGAAGTTGATGTTTAATTGGATCATATGTACCAAGGTCTTCTAAGAAGGCGCCATCGCGCTTGCTTCGTTCTTCCGTAGCAACAATACGCCAGTACGGTCTGTTTTTTTTGCCTAATCTGCTAAGACGAATCTTAACTGCCATTATCGCGTTCCTTTCGAGAAATGCCCAAACAAGAATGAATCTTAGTTTTGTGTTACAACTATATTACTTTCACTGGGAGGTCAGATAGTGTTTTTACATAAAGAAATTTCTGAACTTACCCTTGTTTTTTACCATTTTAACAAATTGTTTACTTTGTTCAAATCTTTGTAGCAATTGGTTAATATCTTGTACCGCAACCCCTGCTCCAGATGCGATTCTTTTTTTACGAGAAGCATCTAAGAGCTGTGGAAATGATTGTTCTTTAGCGGTCATTGAAGAAATAATTGCCTTGAATCGTTTTATTTCAACTTGTCCTTTTTCCATGAGTTCAGGAGAGATCGAACCCATACCGGGAAGGTAGCGTGTTATTTTTTGCAGCGATCCTAGTTTATCGATCATCGAAAGCTGATCCGCAAAATCCTTAAGGGTGAAATTGCCGTGCATAAGTTTTTTTGTTATGGATTCCTGGTCCTTCACATCGATATTTTCGCTGGCTTTTTCGATGAGGGTAAGAATGTCGCCCATGCCAAGGATACGGGTTGCCATACGCTCTGGGATAAAGTTTTCAAGATCGTCAAGCTTTTCGCCGGAACCGACAAAGGCTATTGGCTTTTTGAGCGCATAACGGAAGGCAAATGCTGCGCCGCCACGAGTGTCGCTATCCATTTTTGTAAGTATGGCTGCGTCAAAGCCGATCGCATCGTTAAATGCCTTAGCAACCTTGAGCGATTCTTGGCCGGTCATGGCATCAAGAACGAGAAACTTGTGTTTTGGCGCTAACTTTGCATTTATTTCCACCAACTCACTCATCATTGTGTTATCGATATGAAGCCGTCCAGCTGTGTCTAAAAAAAGCAATTCATAGTGATGTGTTTTGAAGTAGTTGTAGAGCTCTTGAGCTGCTTGAACAACCGACGTGCTTGTTGGACGGTAAAAATCGATACCTAATTGTTTGGCGAGAATCTCTAATTGGTCGATAGCTGCCGGGCGATAAAAGTCGACCGATCCTAAAAGGATTCTGCGTTTTTTCCCACGCTGTTCAGCTTGATGGGCTACCCAGCGGGCAAGCTTGCCAACGGTGGTTGTTTTACCAGAACCTTGCAATCCCATGACCATGATAACGGATGGAATTTGAAAGGCTACCGTTGTCATCGCGTTAGCCCCGCCGAGAAAGGCGAGTAACTGCTCATGGACTACCTTGATAAATTGCTGTCCAGGGTTAAGTGAGGTTTGTATTTTTTGCCCCAAGACTTCTGTTTTTACATTGTTTAAAAACTGTTGAACGATTTCAAGCGGTACGTCAGCTTCCAGGAGGGCATCGTGCACTTGTTGGAGGGCCTGGTTAACGTTGTCTTCGGTCAAGCGGCCGCGATCCTTGAGCCAACTTAAAACGCCTGAAAATTTTTGTGATAAAAACTCAAACATGGGGCATTTTCCCTTGCTTTACCGTGAAAAAATAACCATTGCTAGGTAAGTAATGTAGCACAAAAAAGCATTTTTTGAAATAAAAAATCCCCCGGCCTAGCCGAGGGATTTCTGAGTTTTATTTAGAAACCTTTTTTATTATGCAGAGAGTGCTTCTTTGAGTTCAAGCGCTTTATCGGTTTTCTCCCAGGTGAACCCAGGATCGTCTTCTCGTCCAAAGTGTCCATAAGCTGCTGTTTTGCGGTAAATCGGCTTCTTTAAGTCAAGGTATGTAATGATTCCTGCGGGTTTGAGAGGAAAAACTTTGCGAACGGCGGCTTCTATTTGTTCAGCGTTCGCTTTTGATGTTCCGAACGTATTAACAAAAACAGAAACAGGATCAGCAACTCCTATTGTGTAGGCAAGCTGTACCTCGC
>CAZBUZ010000035.1:9147-12555 GCA_964495205.1 uncultured Pseudomonadota bacterium
AGCGCTCGGCTATGCCCGCGGCGACAATGTTTTTAGCGATATGGCGTGCCATGTAGGCAGCGGAGCGGTCTACTTTTGACGGATCTTTACCTGAGAAGCAGCCCCCGCCATGACGGCCCATGCCACCATAGGTGTCGACGATGATTTTCCTGCCCGTTAACCCGGTGTCGCCTTCTGGGCCTCCGATGGCAAATGCGCCTGTTTCGTTGACGAAGTAGCGGGTATTTTCATTGATGTAGTTTTGGCAAATTGGTTTGATTACCTTTTCTATGATTTCTTTTTTTATGAAATCGTGATGAAGAGATGGGTCATGTTGTGCTGCGATAACGACCGTTGTCACTTCAACTGGTTTGCCGTTTTCATATTTGACACTTACTTGTGATTTACCGTCTGGGCGTAGCCAAGGCAGTTCGCCCGACTTGCGCAGTTGGGTTAAGCGTCGGGCGAGCTTATGGGCCAAGCTTATTGGCAAAGGCATAAGTTCGGGTGTTTCGTTACAAGCATAACCAAACATAAGGCCTTGATCTCCGGCGCCTTGCTCATGCGTTTGTGATTCATCAACGCCTTGTGCAATATCAGGGCTTTGTTTATTGATGGCTGCAAGGACGGCACAACTTTTATAGCTCATGCCAAAGTCTGGGTGTGTGTAGCCAATGTCGGAAAGAACGCCGCGCGTGATTGCCTGAATGTCGAGTTGTGCTGTTGTGGTGATTTCTCCGGTGACAACTACCATGCCAAGTGCGGCAAGCGTTTCGCAAGCGACGCGGGAATTGGGGTCTTGGGTGAGTGCAGCATCAAGTACCGCATCTGATATTTGATCGCAAATTTTATCTGGGTGGCCTTCGGTGACCGATTCTGATGAAAAAATATAACTGTCTTTGGCCTGTGCTGGAGGATGCATGATTGGCAAGAGTAATGCACCAGCGAGCAACATATATAACTTTTTCATAACGGAACTCCCTTTTTTTGACAATAAAATTACTGGGGGTTAAGCCCATAAAAAAGAGTAACCGATTAAGGTTAAATGTAAATAAAATAAAGGGAGTTTTTTGTTGATTAGATCGAACTGGTTGGAGAGGGAATAGCAATGTGTTTTGATTTTATAAATTCATGAGCCGGGTGGTTTGCTATCCGTAACTACGAGCCTGTAAGGGCGAAGATCGAAGGATGGTGCCGGGAGGCAGAGTTGAACTGCCGACACAAAGATTTTCAGTCTTCTGCTCTACCACCTGAGCTATCCCGGCACGCAAATTTTTATGCGTGAATATCAATGTTTATGATGGAAGTTAATCTACCCTTTAGCTTAATACTTGTCAATAATTTCTTCGTTAAAATCATAATTTAAATAGATGTTATCAGATGCTATAGTTTTTACGTTGATATTTTGATAAGGTGAATGGAATGTCAAAAAATGTTAGAAGTTTAATCAAAAAGGGGCGTTATGGCATCGTCAAGTCTTGATGGTTTATCTGGTGTTATTAAATCTTTAGGGGTTGTGTTTGGCGATATCGGAACAAGTCCATTGTATGCCATTAACGCGTTGCTTCTTTTTGTGCCAGCGACGGCAGAAAATGTTTTTGGCTTTGTATCTTTGATTGTTTGGACGCTCATTCTTCTTGTTTTTGTGCAGTATGCATGGTTGGCGATGAGCCTCGGAAAGAAGGGTGAGGGTGGAACGATTGTGCTTAAAGAGTTGTTAACGCCGTTACTTAAATCGCCGCGCCAGGTTGCTTTTGTTACCTTCCTGGCCTTTATAGGTATCTCATTGTTTATTGGCGATGGGGTTATTACGCCAGCGGTGAGTATTTTGAGTGCTGTTGAGGGTTTGCCAATACTTCCTGCCTTTAGTTGGGTTCCTCAATGGGCGTTGCTTGTTCTTGCATGCTTTATTTCGATAGGGCTTTTTGTTTTTCAAAAAAGAGGGACTGATCGTGTTGCTGCTGCGTTTGGACCGTTGATGTTGATTTGGTTTACAACGCTTGCTCTCTCGGGTGTTTTTTCTATTGCCAAAGCACCCGTGATTCTCTATGCACTTAATCCTTGGTATGCTTTGAGATTTTTTATTTATCATGGCATTGTTGGGTTCTTCGTTCTTTCCGGTGTTATTTTGTGTGCAACTGGTGGTGAGGCATTGTATGCTGACATGGGGCACCTGGGAAGAAAGCCTATCTTAAAATCTTGGTATTTTGTGTTTGTAGCGCTTCTTTTAAACTATCTTGGGCAGGGGGCATTTTTGTTGAAGAATGCCGGGGTTACAAGAGTTTTGCAGCAAATGATATTTGATCAAGCGACGATTCTCTATTTTCCGTTTGTTATTTTGAGTATCCTTGCCACGGTGATTGCATCTCAAGCTCTTATTAGCGGGGTTTTCTCAACCGTTTATCAAGGCATCACAACGGGGCTTATGCCGCGTCTTAAGGTTGATTATACGTCAAGCCGCTTGCGTTCTCAGGTGTACATAGGAAGTATAAATTGGCTTTTATTGGTGTCAGTTATTTTCATGATTATTAACTTTGAGGCATCAGATAGCCTTGCTGGTGCATATGGATTGGCTGTAACCGGTAATATGACGATAACGGGCATTATGATGTCGTGGATTTTTTCACGCAAGCGTGTGCGATTTAAGATGGGGATATCCATGGTTTTGGTTGTGGTTAACTTCCTTTTCTTTTGTTCTTGCTTGTGCAAAATACCTAATGGCGCGTATTGGTCATTAATTATAGCCGCCATTCCTTTTTGTATTATTCTCGTTTATACCTATGGACAAAAGCGATTGCAAGAGTCTTTGCGACCAATTTCTTTGGAGGAGTTTTTGGTGCGTTATCTAACTTTTGAAAAGACAACAACAAAACTTAAAGGTTCCGCTTTGTTTTTTATTAGGGATATTAAATTTATTCCCGCACATGTTACGCAGACCATGTTTCAAAATAACATTGTTTACGAGGATAATATTCTTATTTCGGTTGTGACGCGTGATGATCCTTTCGGGGTTATTGGTTTTTTTAAGGGCTCCTTAGCCCCTGGCGTGCGTATTTTTGAGATTCATCGAGGATACATGGAAATGCTTGATATTGATCGCATTTTACGCAATGCATCTATCGATGCGCAGGTGATATTTTATGGCTTGGAGGAGATTGTAACGAAAAATGTTTTTTGGAAGTTTTACTCTGCAATGAAACGTTTGGTGCCATCATTTGTGCAGTTTTATAAGCTGCCACCGCATAAACTTCATGGCGTGATGACTTTGGTTGAGATGTAAAAAAAAGGATGAAAATGCTGCAAAAAAGTTTGACAAGCTTCCTTTTTGCCGATACATTTTAACCATCAATTGAAATTCGGTTGGCGATCTAAGGTGCGGGAATAGCTCAGTGGTAGAGCATTGCCTTGCCAAGGCAAGGGTCGCGGGTT
>CAZBUZ010000036.1:0-8867 GCA_964495205.1 uncultured Pseudomonadota bacterium
CACTTCCAATTTGTAGTTCATGTGGGCCTTTTTGTCGAAAAAATGAAATCCCACTTCCTAAGGCTAATGCGATAAAGACAAGCCACAAAACGCTATGCCATTTCTTCATTTCTTTTCTAAAAATATGAATCATCGAAAAACCTTTCTCTCTAAAAAGTGTATGCTGTGCATATTTCCATCAACCACTTATTTTTTTACCAACATCAGTTTACCCTAGAACGGCTTTTTTTCCAATACGAAACCTTACTACACATGTAACAAATATCACCATGTTCAATAATAACAGCACTCATCTTTTTTCTTAAAAGAGTTTAAATTCGATTTCAACAACAAATCTCACGCCCATCAACTCCCCCTTACTTACCTTATCATTAGGAAACAAGCTACAAATAAACGCATACAAAAAGCATCTTCCAAAAAACTCGACGCACAAGACTTTTATCAAGAAAAAAATACGAATACAACCTCATCATCAAGCAAATAAAAAACAAAAACGAGGATGGCAATAACCAGCAAATAAGAAACAGATCCAATGAAAGACACCATCGCGGCAAGCAAAAGCACCTGGGGCAACCTGATTGATATTTCATCAATCGCCCCAATTTGCAATTTTCCCAAGAGGCGCGTGAGCTATTTAATTCTTATTGCAAAAATCAAGGAATTTGTTTTTAAGATCGCTCACTAATGCTTCATGAACAATTGAAACTGTTTCCACGGTCGTCCAATCCAATGAGCATGCGCCCGTGGCGTCAAGTTGTTTAACAAAGCTCTTCCAAAATGTTACTTGCCGTTTTGCATAAGCTATAGTCTCTGCCTGTATGACATTAACAACACGATCAAAAGAGCCAGGCTGCTTTCCTTGTTTGATCCAATCAATCAATTCCGGATATCCGATAAGTCCCTTTTTTTGCAAAAAAGGCTCCCATGCCGTACCGATAATTTTTTCTGTTTCCTCAATCCAACCTTGTTGCATCATAATATGTAAGCGTTTCTTGATATTTTCATGCAAAACCATGCGATCAGGAGAAACAAAAACGATCATCGCGCGGAATGCTGGTTGAAATATTGGTTTATAAGCAGATGGCTTAACCCCCGTTTTTTCCCAAATAGCCAATGCACGTTTAATACGATATTCATCATGAGGATGAAGTTCTGCAGCTCGAACAGGATCGATAGCATATAACTGATTCCATAACGATTGTTTACTCCGGTCGATCGTGGTGAATGCAAGCCCCGATCCTTCGATACGCTCCATCTCGCGAAGCTCGGTGTCGCACTCAGGGCGAGTGGGGCTTGCGTATCGAACCATGCGGCAACCTTCATTACCAACCAATTCATGCGGCGGAAAGAATAATGACTTAATATAAAATAACGATCCACCAACCACAATCGGCACCTTGCCCTGCTGCACAACGAGCTCAACAAGATCAACAACTAAATCACGATATGCCACAACACTTAAATCTCGTGGTTCATTAATAAGATCAAAACCATGCACGGTATAAGCAAGAGATGTTACATCTGGTTTAGCAGTGCCAATTGATAGAGGGGTATAAAACTGCCCAACATCTGCATTGATAACTTCACTGGGAAAAGATTGAACCAAGAGTTCAGACAAGGCTGTTTTGCCCGATGCGGTAGGACCGGTGATAATAAGAACACATGGTGTATTGCAACTTGGTTTATGCATAAGAACTTACGTGGCAGAAACAGCTTCACCAACAAAGCTGCGGTCTTGAAAGAAAAAACGCTTAAAGGGACTGCGAATATCTTGAACAATCACTTCACGATCAACATCTTTAATAACCTTAAGCTCTTGAACAATGAGTTCCTCAACGTTTTGCAATAATGTTCGTTCGCCAAATGAAAGATCTTTCATTTGCGCAATATGCATAAGGTCACGGTAAATAGCAATTAAATCCAAGAGGCTTCCGCTCTGAATCTTCATTTGGTATTCTTTGTTACGTTTATTCCACCCGCTTGGCGTAAAATCAAGAGACTCCAACCGCTTTCCTGGTTGACAAGCAAGTTCTTTCATGGCTGTATCAACAACTGCATTGCTACTAGGTGTGCGTAATCCGATAGAATCAACATTGTACAAAGGAACAAGAATTGTCATGTCTTTGAAAAGAAAATTGAGCTTTAAGAATTTAATAGTAACGCCGGCAACATTGCGTTCTATAATTTCCTCAACAACGGCAACCCCGTGACCAGGGTATATGACTTTATCATTCAACTGAAACATATGCATCCCTTTGCGTCGATTAACACCTTACCTTTTTTAACACACCCCAACCAATAATCTCGTACTATTGGTTATTAACTTGTTAGTTGTCGATAGTTAAGCGGCTATCTGTTGCGGATAAAAATATTGTGCAACCTTAACAACGATAACCCCCACAACAACGGGAATAATAACCCAATTATTTTTTAACCATTGACCAAGGTCAACATTGCCATCCTGCTGTCGCAGCATATCGAGCACTGCTGAAAATTGGGTAGCTAACGCTCCCAAGGTGCTGATGGCTTCAATAATTGGCAATTCATTGATTTTATTATACAAATTTAACAACTGATCCACACTGATCGTTTTTTGCTCAATAGCATTTTGCGTAACATATTCAAGTACATATTCCATGAGAACAGCAGCCAAACTCGTAAAATCTTTCACAATGATCGAAGTTGTATCTTCACTGCCAAGATGTTCGGCAAAATCAAGTGCAAAAACCTCATTCAATGATTGATTGTTCTTTAAAAAAGCCTCAAGAGCATCCCAGGCGGCAAAGAAATCGGCAAGCCGGCCCGTCTCACCCACCGCAAGAATTGCTTTTTTTAATGTTGGTGAAGTAACTTTTTCAGCAACAGCTTTGGATGGAAAGTTCTTTAAAAATGTTTGCAATGATTGCTCAACGCTTTTCTTATAAGACAAAATCGTCTTCGCCTGATTCCAAAACCAATTAGCGACAGATAATAAACTCAACGCGCGTTTTGCGTGAAGTGGAATGCAGCGAGCATATTTTTCAATGGTTTTCTTAATTTGTTTTCTATCGATAGCGTCGAGGGATGGCCGTCCAACAATTCCATGGCGCTCAAGAAGAGTCGCAGCATCTTTAAGCTCTTGCGCTCCTTGAAAACTAAGACGATCATTGTTGTTTGCCACAGCATTTTTAATCAAACGGCTAACATTTCGATCAATCGCAGATCCTTGCACCTTGAACCACGAGGCAAGATCCTTTGCTGAACAAGCACAGATACCTTTAAGAAAATCAATGCTTTTATTTAAATCGCTAACCTGTTGCTGAGTAAGACAAGATCTAACATTTTGAAGCGATGGTTGCTCTGGTAGCACCTGAAAATCACCGGTATCTGCATAACTCAACCCGGTTTGTATAACCACCATCAAACTGGTTACTAAAAGCATACCCGCCAATTTCATCGCGTTTCCTTTCATAGCATTCATCATCAGTTAAAAAAATAATGAATGTTCAATTATCATACCAAAAAAATATCATCGCATGCAAGCTTTATAGCCCTCATATTTTTTATTTTTTCAATATATTTCAGATATAAATTAACAGCGTCGTGCTGTGGCGCTTACCGGCCAAATACACATAAAACACCAACCTCTTGGCTCGTGTTCAAGTGCCTTAAAAAATGTATCTCATGAAAAACCATCGACCACGTGATAGAGACTAAAGAAAAGTATGGCAAGATGAACACCGACCAAAATTATCATCTGTTCAATACCCTCAAACAAAGACCTTGAAAACCATCAACCATTTTGTCCCTGACGAGAAGGCCGAAGTTAGAACACAGAAAGCTGGGCGTGCCAGCATCACCGCGCTTGACATCCAACCTCCTCGTCAAATCCCCCCTAACCCCTTTTCATTATTTTATGGTACACAACCAACAAGCTGTAACGAAAGTTTTTTATGATTTTGGTCAATAAGCCCGGAATTACCGCATATTTACGTATGGCATTTTTGAGCAGACAGACTTCCATCATCATGTAATCCGAGTATACTGAGCACGGTAAGCTATGGAAATTTCCCTCCACTCACCTTCAAGGAAAAAGGTCAATGTCTAACTACAACAATATCAGTAATAAATTTCATCTCGGCGTCCGTTGGAACCTGGCCGGCAGTATAATCTATGAAACAATCAAAGCGGTGCATAATTTTTTCTTGTTTAATCTTATAAATCAGGCAACCTATGGATTGCTTGGCAGTACACTATCCATCATTTACTTCTCAAGCAAAATTGCTGACCTGGGTGCCACCTCATCCCTCCCACCCTTCTTTCATTATATTATGCGCAATAAACAAACCTTTACCCGCATCATGCTCAAACACTATCTCCTTCCACACCTGCCGCTTGTTCTCCTTATCGCCACAGGGTCAGCAATCATTTACACCAACCAATTCATCAGTTCTACCACCATCACCATTGCTATCCCTATCATTATATCATTTGAAGTTGTCCGCTATTTCTTGCGTATCTTTCTGCATGCAGCGTTTAAAAGCAAAGCAGTTGTTATTATTGAAGTTGGCTTATTCATGATCTTTGTCGCGTTGATTTGGCTTCCACACATCCTCTTCGGCATGCCACTTACCATCAAGAATATTCTTATGGTGCATATCTTTGATTCTGTTACATGCGTCGCTATTTTTCTTGTTGTTCTTGCTCGTTTTTATCATTCACTCCCATCAACAGCAGAACCTACAAGCCGCCCCAGTATAAAACGTATGACGGCAACCAAAATCGTCAACTATCTGTTACGCATTAGCCGAGACCTTTTCACCAGCAATTTTCTTACGCCACTCTTTGCACTCAAATGCGGCTTAGGACAAGCGGGTATATTTTATTTTGCCACCATCATCGTCAATACAATCCAATCAACCATAAAAATGTCCATCCATTATCCAGCAAATGGTCTTCTATCTAACCTCAAAGAAAGTCCCCACATAACGAAAAAGGCCGCCTTTTCAATGCTCTGCCAAAAACTCACCAAACTTCTTACCCCAATTATCATCTTCCTCATGATTAATCATCAGTTTATTCTCAGTCTCAGCAAAAAAACAACTAACATCACAACCAACACCCTGGCAATGATCCTCCTCTTTTTGCTCATAACCTTCATAGAATCATTCTTTCTCCTCTACGAACAATTTTACGTGATCGAGGAAGCATCAACTCGCCTCTTCATGTTCAAAATTTTAGAGTTCATTCTTTTCTATGTTTTCGTCATCAAAAATCCCAGCGCCTCAATTATCGTACTCATTAGCACTGTTGCCGCCATCAAAATCTTTAGCTTCGGATTAACCGCTCTCAATGCCTTTAGCCGATGGCAACTGGCTCCGGTTATTAAACCTAATGTTAAAGCAATAATTGGATGGTTTGTTGTTTCTCTTTTGTTTTCATTATTTTTTTGAGATAGTGGTAGAAAAATGTTATAGACATAGATCTTTGATAAAAAGGAGCCCTTCATGGACCCCATAATAGAAATTGACATCTCTCCACTTAAAAGAAAATTCCAACTTGCTTGCCGCTGGATCCTGTGCGGCAGCATCCTCTTTGAAAGTGGAAAAGTCATCCACAATTTTTTCCTGATCAAGTTTTTGAGCAACAATGCTTTTTTTGGCATCATCGGCAGTCTTTTTTCCATGGTTTATCTTACCGCACGTATTATTGATTTAGGTGCAACAAATTCAGTTCCTCCCTATTGGCGACAATTCACCAAAAGCAAGCAGAACTTCTTCTCATTGCTTTTCAATTACTTTTTCTTACCAAGCATACCCCTTGCCATCATCGCACCATTTGTCGCTTTACATTTTTTTTCAACTAAATTTCCGGACGCCAACATCTATTGGTTTCTCATCCCCATTCTTATTGTCCTAGAGGCAATTCGTTCTTTTTTTAGGCTATTTCTCCACGTCGCCGGTAAAACATCAAAGGTTGTCGGCTTTGAACTTTTTGCCTTCGTCGTCTTTGTAACCGCTATTTGGGGGCCATTACTTTTTCTTAACGCTAACCCAACCCTCAACCAACTCTTCATCCCCTTCTTAATTGACACCATCATATCAGTGCTTTACATGACCTATCTAGCACGCCAAGTCTATAAACGGCTCCCTAATGAAGAAGGAACAATCCAACGCAGTATCTGGAAAAAGCTTAGCCAAGTCCGCGCTCTTAATTTACTCTTAAGAGCAGGCCGCGACATCTTCGCAAGCAATCTTTTGACCCCTTTGTTCGCCATAAAATGCGGGCTCGCACAAGCTGGATTATTTTATTTTGCAAGCCAACTTGCCAGATTATTGCAAGAGGTCCTGAAGGGACCGCTCATTTATTCAGGCAATGCCATGCTTGCAGAACTAAAAGAAGGAAGCATCCATCACAAGAAGGCGGCATTCTCAGAGTTGTCATTGAAGCTCATGACAATCCTTACCCCAATCATAATTTTTTTAATCATCAATTATCAAGCATTACTAAGGCTGGCAAAAGATAATAGCGCAACTGGCCTTACCATAAACTTTACTCTTTTGTTCTTACTCATCACGCTCTCCGAATCACTCTTCATCATGTACGAGCAATTCTATATCATCGAAGAAGCAACAACAAAACTATTCCTGTTTAAGATAATAGATTTCTCTCTTTTCTATATCCTCATTTTCTCACAAGAAACCCTCACGCCAATACCCGCGCTGCTCGCCATTATCGGAATCCGCGCACTGAGCTTCACCCTGATAGCAGTAAACGCTTACTTCACGTGGCGCATACTCCCCAACATCAGAGTCGGATGGTCCTATGTAATCAATTGGACCATCGCCGCACTCGCCGCATCATACCTCATCCAAAGAATAGCACCCTACTTTCATCGCTAGAAAAAAAGACCACCGCCGCCCCTTTTTCCCTTTAAAGAAAATTGATCTTCTTCATCAATAAGAGCTTTTGCTTTTCTTACCATTTAAAAAATATGAAGAGCCACCCGGAAAAGGTGGCTCTCGTCGTGCATATACTGCAAAGCGTGCAATGGTTTATGCGTGCGTAGCTTGCGAGGTTCGTTCAATTGGTTATATTGTTATTGATTTGATATCGTTACCATAAATTTATTTCTCTGTTTATCAAAATTAAATATCGCAATTATATTGTTTGCATTTACATTAAACCGTATCTCATATTCTCGTTCTCTTCCATAGTGAACAATCAATAACTCTCCTTCGTTAATATTAATAATCGGTTGCACTTGTTCTTCAATTCCCGGTGCTCCTATAAGCTCTATTTCATTTCCTTTTTTATCTACGGTATCAACACTATACGTAAGAGGATATAGGGAAGCATTTAATAGTTTTACACGACCCGCCCAACACTGCTCAAAAAAAACTAATCCTAAAATGATCATAAGTGTTGGTATCATGTACTTGACTCTGTTCATAAAACCTCCAGAACTATTTCGCATTTCTTTCTTTTTTCTCTTTTACTTCTTTATCGTCTTTTCCTTTTCCTTTTCTTTCTTATTTATCTTGTCTTTCTGTTCTCGCTTTTCTCTGTCTCCGTTTTCTTCTTGCTTTAATAGGATCACCGTGTTCGTTCTGTTAATATTCTTAATACTATTCATGAAATATCCTTTCACAGAATCTATACTATCAATATCAATATACAACATTCACCAAAAGCACACGCCTTGCATCATTCTGTATTCTGTATTCTGTATCACATCATTAATTTCTAAAATTTCTAATCCCTAATCTCTATATTCTATTATCCTATTCTATTATCCTACTCCTCTTTAATTAAAAGCTCTTAACATAATTGGTTGATACAATCTTATATTAATCCTACTTATATTAATCCTATTTGAAACAGGGTCGAAAAATCAATAAACAACGATCTCTTGCTCTGCAATTATTATTCAATCTCCTCCTATTCCTCCCCTTCCTATTCCTCCCCACGTCCTTCTCCTCCTAAAGCCCGGAGTCAAGCCCTCCTGCCCGTGCTTAAATACCCCCGGTAAAAACACTCCAGCGGCCTACCCACAAGCCAACAGAGGCCAACCCCCAAGCTTTCAAACCCCAAATAAAAGGCAGGAGGGTGAAGACGGAGGGCCGGTCGCGGCGCAAGCCGGGGCAAAAAATCCTCATCCCAGGAAAAAACACCGCAAAGAAGCCAGCGATCGAAATATCCGAAGAAAAACCTCAACGCGAGCACGCACCACATTTACATAATAATTTATTATGCGACAATGACGCTATCGTATGCCACCGCCAAAAACCTGAGTGACTTGCGCTAAGATTTTCTAACAAACCCCTTGACTTATCTTCATCAACGCACTAAAATTACCTTAGTTAATAATAGAACAAAAAAACAACGTATAAATTAGTAATTAAGCGTATAAGCACCAACAAAAAGAGGTAGAATTATGGCAAAAATTATCGGTATAGACTTGGGCACCACAAACTCCGTCGTATCATGCATGGAGGCTGGCGCCGCCAAAGTCATCCCTAACCAAGAAGGCGCAAACACAACGCCTTCCGTCGTCGCATTCACCAAAGACGGGCAACGGCTCGTCGGCGCAATCGCCAAACGTCAAGCCGTCACCAATCCAGAAAACACTATCTACTCAGCCAAAAAATACATCGGCAGAAAATTTGCTGAGTTAAAAAAAGAAGAAGTGAGCATTGTCCCCTACAGACTGGCCGCCGCAACAAATGGTGATACCGTCATCAAAGTTGGCGATCGTGAACACACCCCACAAGAAATATCCGCCGCCGTATTGCAAAAATTGAAGCAGGCTGCCGAAGATTACTTGGGAGAAAAAGTAACCGCCGCCGTTATCACGGTCCCGGCCTACTTTACCGATGCTCAACGTC
>CAZBUZ010000036.1:8877-12319 GCA_964495205.1 uncultured Pseudomonadota bacterium
GATGTCAAAAGAATTATCAACGAACCTACCGCCGCCGCTCTTGCCTACGGTCTCGATAAAAAAACTAACGAAACAATCGCCGTATTCGACTTCGGTGGCGGAACATTTGACGTCTCCGTACTCGAAGTTGGCGATGGCGTTGTCGAAGTTAAATCGACCAATGGCGACACCATGCTCGGCGGTGACAACATCGATGAAATCCTCATTAACTATTTAGTCGATGAATTTAAACGCGAACAAGGCATCGACCTCCGCAACGATAAGCTTGCTTTGCAACGTTTAAAAGAAGCTGCAGAAAAAGCCAAAATTGAACTCTCATCAATGACTGAAACAGAAATCAATCTTCCATACATCACGGCAGATGCAACAGGGCCTAAACATCTCGTCACCAAAATCAGCCGCGCAAAACTTGAAAACCTGTGCGAAGATATTTTTCGCCGCCTCTTTGAACCATGCAAAAAAGCAATCGCAGACGCCGGCATCAGCACAAGCAAAATTGACGAAGTTATCTTAGTCGGTGGATCAACACGTATCCCTAAAGTACAACAAATGGTCAAAGATTTCTTTGGCAAAGAACCAAACAAATCCGTCAACCCAGATGAAGTCGTATCTGTTGGCGCTGCAATTCAAGGCGGCGTACTCGCTGGCGACGTCACCGACGTGTTACTCCTCGACGTTACACCATTGTCACTTGGTATCGAAACCATGGGCGGCATCGCAACCAAACTCATCGAGCGCAATACCACTATCCCAACTCGCAAATCACAAATTTTCTCGACCGCGGACAACAACCAAACAGCCGTTGATATCCACATCACACAAGGTGAACGCGAATTTGCAAAAGACAACAAAACACTCGGACGCTTCCGTCTAGACGGCATACCACCAGCACCACGCGGCGTCCCCCAAATTGAGGTAACATTTGATATCGACGCCAACGGCATTGTACACGTATCGGCTAAAGACCTTGGTACCGGCAAAGAACAAAAAATCACCATCACCTCATCGTCAGGCCTCTCAAAAGAAGATGTCGACAAGTTGGTCAAAGAAGCACAAATGCACGAAGCAGACGACAAAAAACAACGTGAAGCAGTCGACAAGCGCAACCATCTGGATAGCCTCATCATGCAAATCGAAAAAACGCTGAGTGAAAACAAAGACAAGCTTCCAATTGCAGAAGTCAACAACGTTGAAAAGGCGCTCGAAGACGCCAAGAAGGTTCTTAAAGAAAAAGAAAACGATGCTGAAGCGCTTCAAAAAGCAACCGATGAATTGATGCAAGCATCATACAAAGTCGCCGAAATCTTGTACAAAGAAAAAGGCCCACAAGCCGGCAACCCAGGTGGCGCAGGCTCATGTGACGCAGGTACGTGCAACCATGACGAACATCAAGACAACAAAAAAAAATCTGGCAACGGACCAATCGACGCCGATTTTGAAGAAAAAAAATAACGAACAAGAGTCATTTCGCTCATTAAAAAGCCCCGGAATTAAATCCGGGGCTTTTTAATAGTCACCTGAAAAATATTTTAACGGTCTGTGCTCTTAATTAAGAAGAAAACCCACCAACAAGATTACTAAAGAAAAGCGAAACACGCTCTAAAAAACCAGAACGCTCCACAACCAACGGCAAAAACGCTTTCAGATCGACAAGACCAAATGAATACGAGTCCTGTATTATGCTAAATCCAAGTTCTTTAAATTCCTCAGCAATAGGCAAACCCAACCATGCTACATCAATGGTCATAATAACTTCTTGCTGCCCCTTAAGCATAGTTAAATGGCTACAAAAAATACGCAACAAAGAAACAACGTACATATCGCACGCATCATTTTGATCAGCCGCAACAACCTCTATATTCTCTACAAATGCCCGGCTTGTTGCCAAGTTATAAGAATACTCCATGCTGGCTACGACCTGATTTGTGTTGACTTTTGAAAGACTCGCAAGAAATTGCTTACGATCAATACGATGCAGGTTAACAACAAAACCTGGCACATCTTCCGATGTAACCGTCAAATCAGGTTCCTGCGGAGAAAACATAGCCGGAGCGGTAGAAACAGAGACACAATACATAATAAAAAATATTCCAACAAACTTCATAAAACCCTTTACCTTTACTTATTATGCGCTTCCCAATCAAGTAAAACCTTCTTGCGATGCACACCCCAACGATATCCGGCAAGAGCACCAGACTTTGCAATCACCCGATGACAGGGAACAAGAAACGCAATGTTGTTATGCGCGATTGCATTCGCCACGGCACGAACCGCAGTCGGCCGGCCAATGGCATGAGCTATATCCTGATATGTCGCAACTGAACCGAATGGCAAATCTAACAAAGCTGTCCAAACCTTAATCTGAAAATCGGTACCACTCAAAATAGGCTTGATTGACTGAGCATCACGAACAAATAAAGTCTGCTCAATCATCAGCGCAGCCCCAACAGCATTTTCATGATAATCAGCGTCCTCCCATTGTCTCTTCAATATCTCAAGTGCACGCGCTCGCTCATCATCACAAAAGGCAACATGCACAATTCCTCTCTCAATCCATGCAATCAAAATCAATCCAAAGGGCGTCTCAACAAAACCATAATGCATAGAGATCATCAATAAATCCTCTCGCTACCACAAAAACCATACTACTCAATAAACAAACTGCTCACCTCATGCATTAAACATGTTACACTATAGGGTAACAACTTACGAAAGGATCGTATATGCAAACATTCGAAAAATCAGGGTTCCTACTCATCAACAAACCAGTCGACATCAGCTCCTACGACTGCATCCGCCACATCAAAAAAATCATCAAACCACCGGCAGGGATAAAACAACGCATCAAAATCGGACACGCCGGCACGCTTGACGTATTTGCCTCCGGACTACTTATCATAGCCATCGGCCGCCAAGCCACTAAACACCTGCAAGAACTAGCAGACGCAGACAAAGAATATGTTGCCATCGGCAAGCTCGGCGAAATGACCGACACGCTCGATCTCACCGGCCGCATCATCAAAGAATGCTCTTGGCAGCATATAACTCAAGGAGAACTAGAAGCGGCTCTCGCCACACATGCACAACATTACGAACAAACACCACCCGCCTACTCAGCCCTCAAGCATGAAGGCAAACCGCTCTACGAACTAGCACGCACAGGGAAAAAAACAACCGAAGAACTTAACTCAATTGTGGAAAACAAAAAACGCATCGCCACGCTCAAAAGCTATTCGCTCGACAAATTCGCACCGCCACTCTTCACCATCACGATAGCGGTTCCCAAAGGTACCTACGTGCGGTCACTCGTCAATGATTTAGCCCTAGCATGCAACTCATGTGCCACCACACAAGAACTCACCCGAACAAGAATCGGAAAGTTTTCTCTGGAACAGGCAATTGGACTTGAAGCGCTTAAGACTGTTGAGGATATAGAAAAACA
>CAZBUZ010000037.1:0-11305 GCA_964495205.1 uncultured Pseudomonadota bacterium
TGTTTTCCATGCATCAGGTTCAAGGCCTGCTTTAAGGCTCAAATGCCGAAGCGTCTCCTCGAGCGACCAGCCGTAAGATACCGGAACTTGTGGTAAGAAAACGGACGAGGCAACTATGCGACCACTCTCTGCTACCTTGTTCAAGATGATTCCGTGTTTGCCTATCTTAATATCTTGATACCCAGCCACCTTAACCGGTGGCGTCAGTACCGAAATATCAATCACAATCTCAGCCAATTCTTTCTTGGTCACAGGAGCAAAGCGCTTATCTTCAAAAGCCGCCGCAACGGCCATGCGCATCACGGTCTGAAACAATGGGTCTGGAGTAGTGATGCGTCCTATACAACCGCGCAAATCTCCCTTTGTGGAGTTCAAGGTTACAAATGCACCAGCTTGTTGCAACATCCCAAAGCTCACAATGGGAAAAAGTAAATGATCTGGCAGCCTATCCTTGGGATCAACAAAAGCATTGGCTATTGATCTACGCGCTAAGGCCAGCAATGCCTTCTTTTCACAACCTGTCAAAAGTTCTTCTGACTTGATTTCACTATAACTTTGGGTAGAAAAAACAAGCCCAACGTAGCTCACACTTTCACGCGCTTCTCGATCAGACAAGTCACGCAACAACCAATCAATCACAATCGATTGATCTTTTTGACGCGCCTTGTTCATCTGCGCAGAGGTATAATAACAAGACAACCGTGAATTTACCCCGTCAATAACCCGCTTATTAATCAACCCGAGTAAAATCTTCAACGGATTTTGTCCACAAATGGTTGCCGTAGTGTCTTTTAAAAACTGCTCAAAGGCACGATAGTCCTGAGCACAAAGCGCATTAACTGCCAACGAATCAAAATAACGAATATTGGCGCTAATATTGCGATCAAACACATCATATTCATAATGAGGACCATGATGTAAAAAATCGGTACTTATTACAACAAGCGTATTATCATCAATGATTTTGGTTAACCCATGAATAATATCATTAATATCTTCATCAGTCGTATGCCCAACCACCAAGGGAACCAGCGCAAATTGCTCTATGGTTTTTTGTAAAAATGGCAACTGAATCTCAATAGCATGCTCCTGCTCATGCGCTCGTACATCTCCTCTAAAAACACCGCTTACCGTCAACATTTCGATCGCTTTTTTATCAATCTCTATGTCACCCAATACCGTTCTATAAACATCAAAATGAGGAACCGCACAACCCTTTAAAAAAGTTGTGTGCGATGGACACAAAACAATGACGCGCTTAATATTTTTATTTCTTTCACGAGGCGCAAGAGTCTGATATGCCGTCGCTGCACACAGGCCAGAAAAATAAATTCCCGCATGTGGAACAACTATGGCACGAATTGTTGTAGCTTCAACCGCCACAGGAAAATTTGTACGAGCCACATCAAAATAATGATCAAGCTCTTGTGATAAAATAGCCGCCTTTTGCGGATACCAAGCGTGCGACAAATGTGTCACATGCACCACCGGGGGTGCTTTGCTTGCCGCTTTGGCGGTATTTGATTTATTGCAAGAACAGGAAAACAAAACAAAACAAGCCAAAAGTGGCACAAAGTACCAACGCTTCATCATAATACTCTCTTTTTTTAAGATTATTGCCTCTGTTTTTAAGAATAGCCTATTATAAAAACGTCCAGGGTCAAGCCCGGGATGATAAAATAAACAAAAGCCAAAAAGCAAAACAGATCTAGGGGAAGGGATTGGGATATGGTGGCTGGACAAAGATTAATCACAAAGGCTTTTCATATAAGCCTTATTTTTTTAACTGTATTTTGTTCTTCAATATCAAGCAAAACAATCAACTCAAAAACACCACAAGATCCACCCATGAAGATTGTTCTCATCGACACAACCGGACGCGATAAATGGCTCTATAAACCATTCATCGACATCCTTGAAACAGTTGGCTGGCAAGTTGATTATCGATCAATTGACCAACTCATGGATCTAGGCCCCAAAAGACTCAATCTTCCCAACTATAAAGCTGCCTTTTTTTTCTTCGGTTTTGAATTTCTTAAAGGAGCAAACAAGTCACCCGTTGCAGCAAAAATCATGCTCCTCATGCAACAATTTTGCAAACTCCCCAACCGACTTGTTGGCTTTATCTTCCCACCGCTTAACACTCCGGCTAACGTTAACCTCGTCGGCGGGCTATCCCCAATTTTTAACAGCATCGGCGTCAATACACCACGAGAAGGCCTCGCATTCCCCAATCTTGATGATGTTAACCTTGAACCCAAACAAGCACAACAAAAAAATATCGATGCTTTTTTTTACGTAGCCAATACGTTTCTTGCGCGACCACTTGAAACACGGCCTCTCGATTACCACACCACGCTCAACGATCCACGACCAGGACAAACCTTTTACACCAAAGAAATCGAGCGTGTATTGCAAACCTCGGACATTTATTTAAAACTTCTTCCACTCAGTCAGCAATTCTCGCCTATCATTAAGCAAACCTTTCCGTATGGGCTTTATTGGTTTAATCCTCTCTGCAACAACCACGTCTTTCTCGGCCAATCAACCATTTTTTCATTTTCAAGCATCTCTGAAAGCTTTCACCTGTGTCCTGTTGATTTTGTGTTACGCAAGGAAATGAACAAAGCTGTTCAACATATGATGTGGGATGTTACGCTCTTGGTTAAAGCGCTTGATCGAGAAAAAAATATTACTACAGCAAAACTCATCGACCTACCTCAAGACATCACACTTCCCTGGTCACTTTCATCGCTCGGCAATGAATTGGAACCCGATGAACAACAAGCAAAAACACATAAAATCGCCTGGATGGAAACAACTCTTTTTGAAGAAAAACACCATGATGCAAAAAAAAATGTACAAACAATAGAACAAGAAAAAACTCAACAAACACAACAACAAGATCAACTTATTGATTATATCCTTACAGCAGAGCTCGATACCCTGTGGATCAGCGTAACACCAAATATCTACTTTAGCCCCATTGCACGACATAAAAATAAAACCAAAACTTTTTTACAAGGCCTCGGCAATTTCACACAAAAACTCACATCCGCCACACAACAAAAACATAGACCATTACCGCAAATCCTCATCGGCTTTGAGATCGCAAATAATTTATACGATCCCAACCTTCCTCAGCAATGCTCCGTAGATTTGTATGGCAACCTCTACCAAGACCTTCCCGCAGCCCTTGATCGATCTTTTTGGAAAAATGAAATCCAAACGCCACTCGATAAATTTCTCACCCATTGGAACAATAGCGACATCTCTAACGGCATACCAATTGCGGGTATCGTCCTAGACCTGGAGATGTACGGCCGTAAAACATCCGGTGAATTTTTAAGCAGTATGGGTTTCGATCGCATATCCTTTTCTCGTTTCGCACGGCGACATCACCTTCATTACAAAAACATGTCACCACATGAAAAATCAAATCTCCTTATGACAAACAAACAAACAAGCCAGTATTTTTCTTTTTTAGAACAAGATGCCGAACGCCTTGGTTCAGAATTAAAGCGATTTTTTAACAAAAAGATTCCTCATTGCATCATCGCATGCTACATGCCCAACATCATCATTAACTGGTTTTACAAGGGTCTCTACAAAGGCCTAAGCAACGCTCGGTTGCCGCTCCAGCTTTTCACGTTTAATGCAGAATTTCAAGGACACAAAACATGGTTTGAGGCAAACCAATTAGCGGTTCAACATTCAAGCGTCTTGATGCTTTCAAAAATTAAAAAGCCCAATGATTTCACCTTGGTTGATTCTGTCTTAAAACACCATCACGGAATCTGGCTCAATCGGTTTTCACGCATGATCGAACCCAAAGTAAATGATTGGGCTACAATCGAACGCCCTGTTATTGACGAATCTTATTACGATTCCTTTTGCCAACACATTGCGGCAACACCATAGCCACAGCAACAAAAAAATCTTTTTTTTCATATTTTGACTTCTGATGAAACATTTGTAAGGCTTGTTGGAGATAATAAGAGTATCACCAACTAAAATGAAGGATTACTATGGCACTAACAGTAACTGCTCAAAACTTTGAACAAGAGGTTCTCAAATCAACGCTCCCTGTCGTTGTCGATGTCTTTGCCTCATGGTGTGGCCCTTGTCGAACCATGATGCCATTCTTCGAAGAATTGGCAACAGAACTTACGGACAAATATAAATTTGTAAAACTCAACATCGACGAAGAGCGTGATCTTGCCATCCAATATCGCGTCTCATCCATACCAACCTTTTTATTCGTCAAAGAAGGCACGGTTGTTGGCAAGGAAACGGGCGCAATGAGCAAAGAAACACTACGAGCAAAAATAGAATCGTACTTGGGATAAAAAAGTAAGAATAAAAAAAAGAAGCGCCGGTTTTTATCCGGCGCTTCTTTTTTTTGACTAAAAATTCAGTTCTTAGAACTTGTAGCCAAGGCCTACGTTTGCATAGTATGCCGTGTCATGCCCAAGTCTAAAATCTTTTGGATTGTAATTTGGGTTAACTTTATAGGCGTATTTGAAAAAGTCATCATCAAGCTGAATACCCGCAACATCTGTAAAGAAGCTGCCAGGAATAAACATGGCAAACTTACCAAATACCTTCAGATCCTTAAGCAATTCACATTCGGTTACCAAGTTCAACTCAGAACCCATGTACTTGCTTGCATTCTCTGTTTGTGATGCTTGCCAATCATTTGGACCACCAGCACCCAAAATAACTTTCTTAGAAGCACTATCCTTCCAGAAGAAAATAACATTTGGGTTCACCGTTACTTTTTTACCGCCAACAGCAGGAGTCCATGTTGCACCTGCACCAAGCAGATGCATATCGGTAAATGCCAAGTCAGCAACCAACTCATCAGAGTTGCGCGTCAATGCGCTTGGCACTTTAAGGAAGCGGCGATCAAGTAAGAAAATGCTTGGAACACGGTTACCACAATAGCTTTCGTTGATGCCGATAAACCCTTTGTAGGTCTTGCTGCGTTCATCTTCATGTGGGTTGGCATCACCAGAAGCATACCCATAAGAAACAGCAAACTTAAGATTATAATCTGGAAGCTTGTAAGCCGCATCCGTGACAAACATCCAACCGTTTAATTTGTTGGTGTAAGCTGGACGGAAGCGATTAGCGGCAGTTGGCGTATCGTACACCTTCTGAGCTTGTGCAGGATTATTAAGCACCGCTGTAGAAAGGCCTGCATTATAAAGCCCCGCACCACCAACAGCAACGCCATTGTTCCTTGCGGTGTTAGCAGCTACAGCCTTACTCGCAGCATTCACCGGAGATTTTGTCCAAGCAGAATAATTAGTGGTTGCTGGATCGTTTGTTAAAATATGCGAATAATACTCAGTTACAGCACCATTAGCATCAGCAGCGAGCTCAATCTTGTTTCTATCAAGTGCAACAACTTTTTCATCGCCATAGTTGGCAGCAACTTCGGCGCCAAATTCAAAATTGCTGATTGCGTACTCAGCGGACAAACCATAGGCACCAAACTGCATGTTGGTATCTGGTTCGAATTCATACCATTGATCTTTTGCGTTGTTGTAATAAATGTATGGCTCAAGATCAAGAGTACCGTAGTCATCGTTTTTGAAAGCCTTCCACTTCAAGCGAGCAGCATAAAGATCATTGTCTTTATGAGTACCACGCCATTTAATGCCAGCTTTATCAAGCCATTGAGTACGAATGATATCAATGTTATCTGAAAGAGATTTGCTGCGCTCTTCCAGTTTTCCGTAGTACAAATCATAGGACAATTTATCTTTGATGAGCTGACCATTGATATTGATGCCAGGCACCCACTTGTCTTCTTTATCATAGTTATACACGCCAAGGATCGCACGATTATTCCCATACCAACGTCCCAAAGCAATGCCATGACCAAGATCAAAAGGGAACCAGCCAAGTTTAATCGAGTGAACATTTTCGGAATTCAAACCGAACATGGCATTAAAACTCGCTTGCAACCAGGCTTCAGAGATCCATGGCAACACCCTGCCACTTGCGTGGGTGTGTCCGCCTGTTCTAGCATCAGCGATAGAAACAGTCGCCTTATCACTGAACACCGAATCACGATCTGCATATGATTGAGATCTTCCCCAAATACCTCGGTGACGAAGATTAAGGTAAGCTTCTACCGCTTTGTGATTAAACTTTTTTTGGCCATACACGTAATCGAAATTTAAATCGAGTGTGTGGCGGAAGTAAAAGTTTTCATCAGGAAGTTTATCGTTCAACAAGAATGCATTTCTGTGATAGAAATTCTCGACCGTTGCATCACCACCAATTTTAAATTCGCCGTCACCATTCTTGAAGCAAACTGCAGAAGTTGGCACTGATTTTACCGCAACAGCAGAACGGGTTGCCTTTTTTGAACGCGCTACACGAGATCGCGATTTTGATTTTTTAATCTTCTTTGATTTTGCAATTTTTTTTGTGTCCGCATCTTTTGAATGTTTTTTCTTGCCAGACCAAAAAACAACCTTTTGAGTCTGAGCTTCGCGCTCTCCATCCATATCAAGCAGTTTGCTTATGTCACCTGCTTGTTTTGACAACACAACCTGACCAGACAGGGCCAATGCGGCAAAGAGCATCACAACTCTTGCTTTAGTCATTCTCATCCTTTCAGATAAAAAAATGAAACAAGCTGCACCGGAAAATTCCGATGCAGCACCAACAATTAACGACTAACAAGATTTGCGTTCTTTTGCGATTTTGTCAACCAAAAATGAGTATCACTTAGCCCAAGATGATTCCTTTTTTTGCTGCTCAATTTTGTTTGTAACAATGCGATCGAATAATTCTTTTGAGACAACTTCTCCTTCTGAGATAAGCGCTTCAATGCGAACCTCCGCAACAAGTTGGTCTATAGATCGCCCTGAGAAACCATCAATACTAATCGCAACTTCATTAAAATATTGATCAGTAACCTCTGGAGCAATGGTAATCGAACGCACATCACCCCGCTGAGAAACTTGCTTAAGATATTTATTAACATAAACGGTTAACAATTTAAGACGTTCATCACGTCCTGGAAGCGGTACCTCTATTTTTTTATTAACACGGCTCAACACCGCCGCATCTAAATTTTCTGGATAATTCGTTGCCAAAATAAGCATAAACTTTTCTGAACTTGCATTGGTGCGTGATAAAAACGCGTTAACCACATTTACTCCCTGCTCATTGAGCTCTTTACGATTACGTAATAAGGCATCGGCTTCATCGATAAACAAAATCAATCCTCGTTTTCCTTGATCAGCCCAATCAAACAGTTCATGCAATTTTTGCACATCAAGGCCCGGTTTAAATTGTGAAAAATCAGCGCCTGAAACAATCGCATAGTCCATACCGCTTGCGGATGCCAACGTTCTGGCGATCAGGGTTTTACCGGTACCAGGCGGTCCATACAGCAACATGTGACGGTATTGCAAACCTTTTTCATGCGTCACGGCCGTTGCTTTGGCTAATGACAAAATGTTTTTTTCAAGTTCTGGAGCAAGTACAACAGCAGCAAAGGCTTCTTCTTGCTTCACGTGCTTTTTAGGCGCCAACCATCCAAACCAAGAGCTCAAAACACCTGCACGCGACGATTCGCGCACAAGCGTCGGCATACCCAACCGCGCATCCAAATATTTGTATAAAAAATTTAACCCATGGTACGCACCAAACACACCTGCTGCTGTCATTGAGACAAATGCGCCCGTTTTGATAAGATTCTCTTTTTCTAACATAAACTTAAACCGCTCGAGAGCCCCCTCATTGGCAACCGCCTGCGTTACAGCTGCCTGAGCAACCTTGGTCTTGCGCGCATCTTCTTCGCGTTCGCGATCAAGAACCATTTGCCAACCCGTCATAAAAAGATTTTGCACACCATTTGAGATTTGCTGACCATTGTTTCTTGCACTACGCATCTCATCTTCAAGCCGAGCTTGGCGCGCATCAAGCGCCTTGCACGATTGTTCATACTCAAGTTGACCGACCTTGCCACTATCCTTGCGATTTCCAAGCACCTTGCGTTCATGATCAAGTGCCGCAAACTGACGCTCAAAATAATTGCGCGTTTCTTGAGAGGCTTCCTCCAGCGCTTCGTTTAAGCCACCCAAAACACCTAAAGCATCTTTGGTTTGTACCTGCGCTGGCCCCAACTTCACCGTTTCAGGAAATCCAGGGACTACCGCCATCGACATACCAAACATCACGCCACATAAAAAGCCGGCACACAAAACAAGATACGTTATATACTTTTTATTCATGTCACCCCACCCTGATTTACAACAGCAACTGTTTGTGCCGCTGCTTCTTTTTTTGTAAAAAATTGTTGAACAATCGGATAAAATTTTCGCACCAACTTTACCACCGCCGGCAGCATAATCACGGCATTAAGCATTGTTTGCCATGACGAATATTTCTCAGCCTTTAAACCAAGCCACAAAGGAAACACTGTTCCATAACCACCGCTGACGATATGCTTAATGGTGGCTGTTGGTTGTTTGTCCGCCGGCAGCTCAAGCTGCTCAAGAAGCTCTTGCCGGTTGTTTATAACCGCCTCAAGTAACAGCGGCTGTAAAAATGATTGCGTACTCCAACGCATAAAAAGAAACATAAATGCAATACGCTTACTAAATAAATAACAAAAGCTCGAACTCCATGCGGGCAGCAACCCAAATCGCTGCAAGCTATCATTGACTTGATCCAATACCCCCGTTTTAATAATCCGCAACGGCATACCAGCTATCCAATGCGCCTCGATTAAATCAAACAACGAAACGGCTTCTGGCTCTGCACCTTTGGTTGAACCAAGAACAGCCGAGGATAAAAGCGTTAAAATACTTGTTGCATGTGATCGATCAAGAAGGTAATGCCGCTTAATCGCATCAAACAAATGAGTTACACAAAGATATGAAACAAACACCGGCATAAGTTCTTGCGTCATGTACTTTATAACATCTTTACTGCTTATCGATGCAACCTGGTGGAATATTTTTTTAGTTGCAGCATTAACCGCCAGCTCATCACCATCCTTAAGAGCACCCTGTAAGACCCTCAGATTATCAGCAGACTCCTTACGATGCTGCACCAAATATTGTGCAACGTATGCAGCCCAAGAATCTAACATGCGTCGGTACAGGTACCACTCACTTGTCCAATCACAGGCAACAAACAACATCTTGCCAATATCACTATTGCGCAACGCGATGGAAAACGATTGATCTCCCAACGGAATCTTCAACTGCCTCAAAATACGGTTATTAAACTCAAGCTGACCTTGCTGCCGATAAGCCTCGGCATTCATTAGGTGATCAAGATACACGTCATCCGTATATTTCTCTGAGATCTGATCAGCTTGCATTAACCACTTTTGCATGCTTTCATCCGGCTGATAGTCAAGAAACTTTGAATACTTCTTGAGCACATTGGACATCAACGTATCGTGTGACGCTTGCGGCGACTCTTGCGATTGCATACCCAGCGCACAGGCATAAAGCAATACAAAACATGCTAATAAAAAATGATGATATTTTCTTTTTCTAAGAAACATCCCTAACCACCCCACAAAATAGATTCGCAATGCCCCCAAGGCCTCTTCTAAGATAGCAGCAGGCCGCGTTATTGCAAGAGAAACAGGCTTTTTACGCATACCAGCGTAATAAATAACTCAGATTGTATTATTTAAAGGTGAAACCTATCTTTTTGACTCCAAGTAGAAATAACTACATCACAACAGGTGTGATAAAAATAAGAAGCTGATAATCCTTAATAGATTTTTTTGAACCACGAAAAAACCATCCGAGCAATGGGATGTCTTGCAACCCCGGCACGCCTGTTTTGGCAGTATCATTGGTATTAAAAATCAATCCGCTGATCAAGGTAGTCTGACCACTTCTAAGCAAGACGCGATTTTTCGATCTCGATGTTTTGATCGTGTAACCAATCGAATAATTTTGATTACCTTGCTGCCATGCATAGGCTTCTTTGTCGAGTGGCGAAAGTGAAGAATTCTCTAAAAAAATATCAAGAAAAACAGATTCGCCACCAGATGATACCTCCGGTTTTACTTTTACCTTGATACCAATATCTTTGTATTGCGTTGTTGTCACGTTTGAAATATTAGACCCGATGGATTCTGCAACCTGCGTCTGCAAGGGCATCGAATCACCAACTAAAATTTCAGCAGTCTCTTCACTGTTCACAAGCAACGAAGGTTTCAAAATAGTTTTGATCTCATGACGATTCTCTGCCGCATTGAGCGTCAAGTTCAGTAGCTTTGTGTAATCTGCATTCCTAAAGATAAATGGCATGCTAAACATGCCGCTCTGCTTGGCCAATCCTGCAACAGAGTCACCGGATTTCCATCCGGGAATCAAATTGAGCGACCAATCCGTAACAGCACCAAACGGCGTTGTTACGGTAGCATTGCCAGACGCATCCTGCTTGGCACCAAAACTAGCAAACTCAAGATGACGCGTTTTCATGGCCCGATCATAACGCCCTGACCACTGAAAACCTAAACTTTCATCAAAACTTTTATCGGCAATGATCACTCGCACATCCAAGCGCACTTGCGGAATTTCAAGATCAACTTCCTTAAGAATCGCTTGAAAATCGCGCACCTGACGCTTACGTCCTTTAAAGAAAATTTTCTTGCTCTTATCATCAAAGGCTATGTAGGCGTAAGGAGCACCCTTCGTCTCACCAATAATACCTGTCCATAACTTTTCGATACGCGTTTTAAAAAGATCATCCCATTTTGCATGCTGTACCGTATAGGAAACACTGGCATAATCAAGCTCTCGCAATTTCTGTTCATGAGCTCGAAGTAGGGTAATTGCAAGTGCTTGATGCACTATACGCCACACACCAAACGTTTTAACAAGACCTAACCGTAGCCTTGTACTGTTAAAAACAAGTTGTAATGCAAGGGCAAGAGGCACCTCATTGACATGCACTTCTTCAATCATTTCTGTCACATGAGGATCAACAACAAATGACATCTGTGAAAGCTTATTAATAACCTCAATTGCTTTTTTTACTGACATCTTTTTGATATGCAATGATATCTTTTTCTGCGTCAATTCCGGATCTTTGTATACCTCGTCGAGCAACAATAAGCTTTCTTTATCAATCGAATCAACAATGGTTTTTTCTGGCAAAAATCGATTACGTTCCCTTTGCTTTTTGACCGGTGAATGGCGATGAGAACGCGACTTGCCAGCAGGCTCATCACGATCAAGCACAGCGCTACGCACAATGTGTTCGATTTTTTTTAATGATTTTCTTGATCGCGCTTCTTGCTCAT
>CAZBUZ010000038.1:0-11199 GCA_964495205.1 uncultured Pseudomonadota bacterium
AGCTTGTTTTAAAAATGGTTGTTTTGTTATAAAAAAGGGTGTTGCTGTTTTTTATAATTCAATTTGATAAAAACCGCTTTGATTAAATCTAATTTTTGCGTGGAGAAAATCTTAGCGTACTTCTATAAAATTTTTTGTTGATTTTTTATAAATTACCCATATAATAAATTCCTGAATTTGAACCTGAAAGAGTGTCTTAAATAGTTAGACAGAATGGTTTATCTTTTTAATGTTAAATTTTTAATTTTTCGGAGGACAGAAAATGGCAGCAACAATTAAGCCTCTTTATGATAGAGTTTTGCTCAAACGGCTTGAAAGTGAGCAGACTTCTGCTGGTGGAATCATTATTCCCGACACAGCACAAGAAAAGACTCAGGCTGGGACTGTGATTTCTGTAGGCGATGGAAAATTGCTTAATGATGGATCTCTTCGTCCTTTAAAGGTTAAAGCTGGCGATAAGGTTCTTTTTGGTAAATATTCAGGAACCGAAGTTAAAACCGATGGGGAAGAGTTGTTGATGCTTCGTGAAGAAGAGATTCTGGGGATTTTTGAAAAATAAGCAACACTTAAAAACATAAAGGAAAATGCAATGGCAAAACAAATTATTTTCGGCGAAGACGCACGTGCTAAAATTTTAAAGGGTGTGGATACACTTGCTAATGCCGTAAAGGTTACACTCGGACCCAAGGGTCGCAATGTTGCTATTGAAAAGTCTTTTGGTTCACCAACGATAACCAAAGACGGTGTTTCTGTTGCCAAAGAAATCGATTTGAAAGATAAATTTGAAAACATGGGCGCGCAGATGGTGCGTGAAGTTGCATCAAAGACTGCTGACGTTGCCGGTGACGGAACAACCACCGCAACCGTGCTTGCTCAAGCCATTTATCGCGAAGGCGTTAAGAATATTGCTGCTGGCGCCAATCCTATGGAGATCAAGCGTGGTATTGATCAAGCAGTTACCGCTATTGTTGATGCGTTGAGTAAAATTTTTACGCTTATTAAAGGAAAAGGCGAGATAGCGCAAGTTGCAACTGTTTCAGCAAACAACGATCAATCAATCGGTGATTTGATCGCAGATGCTATGGAAAAAGTTGGCAAACATGGCGTTATTACCGTTGAAGAAGCAAAGGGTATGGATAGCGGGCTTGATGTTGTTGAAGGCATGCAATTTGATCGTGGCTACATCTCTCCTTATTTTGTGACTGATACAGAAAAGATGGCCGTCAATCTTGACAATGCAAGCATTTTGATCTGCGACAAAAAAATCTCAAGCATGAAAGATTTGCTCCCTGTTCTTGAGCAGGTTGCAAAGCAAGGCATTCCCTTGTTGATCATTGCTGAAGACGTTGAAGGCGAAGCCCTTGCAACGCTGGTTGTTAATAAGATGCGTGGAACATTAAATGTTGCCGCGGTTAAAGCTCCTGGTTTTGGTGATCGTCGCAAGGCAATGTTGCAAGATATTGCTGTGTTGACTGGTGGCCGTATGGTATCTGATGAATTGGGTGTGAAGCTTGAAAGCATCACCTTTAATGACCTTGGATCCGCAAAAAAAGTGCGCATTACCAAAGATCATTGCACGATTATCGATGGCAAAGGCAGCGATAAAGACATTAAGGCGCGCGTTGCACAAATTAAAGCTGAAATTGAAAATTCAACATCTGAATATGATAAAGAAAAACTCCAAGAACGTCTTGCCAAGCTTTCTGGCGGTGTAGCAGTTATCAAGGTTGGTGCTGCAACCGAAACCGAAATGAAAGAAAAGAAAGATCGTGTTGACGATGCCTTGCATGCAACACGTGCAGCCGTTGAAGAAGGAATTGTTGCTGGTGGCGGTATCGCGTTGTTACGATCTCAGAAGGCTCTTGATAGTTTGAAACTTGAAGGTGATCAAAAGATCGGCGTTGATATTATTCGTCGTGTTCTTGAAGAGCCTGTACGCGTTATTGTTTCAAATGCTGGCTATGAAGCATCTGTTGTTGTTAATAAAGTGCGTGAATCAGAACAAAATATCGGCTTTGATGCGCGTACAGAGGTTTACACTGATTTGGTAAAAGCTGGTATTGTTGATCCAACTAAGGTAACTCGTTCTGCATTGCAAAATGCCGCATCCATTGCAAGTTTGTTATTGACTACCGAAGCAATGGTTTCTGAAATTCCAGAAGAAAAACCTGCAGCTCACGCTGGCCATGGCCATGGAGGCATGGGCGGTATGGGTGGCATGGGTGGTATGTACTAAAAAAACTACTCCCCAAAGTAGTGACCAAAGGGCCGCAATTTGCGGCCCTTTTTGCGTTTTTTGAGGGTTTTTTGTGTTTTTATCGATTTGATCTATAATAAAAACATGTTAAAGGTTAAATGGATGGTTATGTGGCTGGCTATAAATGATTTGCTAGCCTATTTTATTCTTAAGGAATTTCATGAAAAAATTATTAGTGGTTTTGAGTCTTGGACTTGTTACTGCCTGGTCATCATTATCTGCTGGTATCATTGGTGCTACACGATGGGTGAAAGAGGGGCGGGTTGTTACGGTTTATTATGATTATCATAGTTTGGGAACATCAGCGCAAATTAGTGAGCATTTTGATTATATCAAAACGAATATACTAGAAGACGTTACTACTCGAGATAAAGCGTTGACGTTGCTTGTTGAAAATGGGTGTGAAGGCGTTCATGCTGATGTTATGCGTCAAGTTGATTGGGTTTTGGTAGACTGTTTTTTGGAAAAATTTGACGCGTGTATGGCCAGTTCTTTTCCTAATAATGTGCATGTTAAAAGCATAGAAGCTCGGCAAGTTCCTTTTCTTCTTGATGTTTTGGTTGACGAATGGTGCCATTTACCGCGTAGAGTTTCTCGGGCTTTGTTGGCTGATTTGTACCGATCATTGCATCAATACACATTTAAAATGATTTATAATAGTGCTTTAGATCAGATGGCTGCGATCTGTCTTGCCGTAAAAGGAGCAGCATTAGAGGAGTTTTTTACACAAAAGAGATGCGAACTTCTTCAAAATTTAGTTAAATTTAAACACCTTTTTTGTACGAAGTGTGATGTAACGGGTGCTGATTTTGATACCGCTCCCATTGTCTCTTTTTATGCTAATCCTCATGACCCAAAGCGTCTGCGGTATTTGACGTTAGTTGGTAGAGGCGATGGTGAAGAAGATGGCAATTTTTTTGTGCGTGAATTGCTTGCGCCACTTGTTGATGCTCGTTTGGTTTATGAAGCAGTAAATACTACTGGCGATGTTGCTGTTTTTGCTGGTGTGATGCATGGTGTAGTGCTTGATGATGTGCTTGAAGATTTGGGATATAAGCCAGTTTCTAGTTGTCGTGAAGAATTAAAACACCTTGCTGATGCTGAAGGTGATGATGTGCCAGTGCTGAATCTTGTGCCTTTTGCTGTGTATAATTGGATGAAATAATATGAAATCATATTGCAACGATTATCGACATTTTAAATCTCGAGAAAGTGCTGCTGAACGCATGCCCTTTAAAAAAAAGAAATTTGGTCAACATTTTTTGCGCAAGCAATCTGTTGTTGATCACATGATTGATCGCGTAAACATTTCGCCCCAGACAACGGTAGTTGAGATT
The DNA here is from genome assembly GCA_964495205.1 of uncultured Pseudomonadota bacterium. Classification (GTDB taxonomy): domain Bacteria; phylum Babelota; class Babeliae; order Babelales; family RVW-14; genus GWF2-38-10. Next base: position 3,595 of record CAZBUZ010000038.1, read on the forward strand.
GGGTGTGGCGATGGCTTTTTGACGTCTGCTATCCTTGAGCAGTCAAAGTGTAAGCAGCTTTTGGTTTACGAAATTGACCGCGAATGGCTTGAAGTTGTTAAAACAAAAGTACATGACGAGCGCTTGGTGCTTAACCTTCAGAACATTCTTGAACTTGATTTTGAAAAAGAATTAGTAACCCATGCACCGCTTGTATTGCTTGCCAATCTGCCGTATCAAATTACATTTCCCATTATATTTTTGATTCAAAAGCATAAGCATCTTTTCCAAGAAGGTGTGGTGATGGTGCAGGAGGAAGTTGCTCAAAAAATTACGGCCCAATCGGGGCGCGGTTTTTCTGCAACGACCATGTTTTTGCAATATCATTTTGATTGGCAACTTATGGAAAAAATTGAACCAGGAGCATTTGTTCCGCCGCCAAAAGTTTTCTCTCGTCTTTTATATTTCAAGCCGAAGCTTGATGTCAAACCAATTCCAGATGAAGATGCTTTCTGGAAGTTTCTTAAATTATGTTTTAAATCGCCACGGCAGACATTGCGTAATAACTTGCGGACAACGCATTATCCTTATGAGAAGCTTTCAGTTGAAACGCTTGGTCTGCGAGCGCAACAACTCTCCTTTGAGGTTTTTCTTGGAATTTGGAAAGAATTTAGTCAGTGATGTTATTCTTTTCCTGCAAGCCAAGCTATCGTATTATTGTGCACAACCTTTAGGCCAACAGCTTGGTATTCAAGCATTTTTGTTGGTCGAGATACCCAGTTAATGATATCTTTTTCGCGGAGCAGCATGCCATAGTCGCCGGCCGATAGATAGCGATAAAGATCTGCAGCATAAACGCTCATGACTTTGTAGCTCATGCTTGGAATTTTTAAGCGTTCTAGTTCTGCGATAAATGGTTTTTGGTTTAGTGTAAGTACGAGCATGAAGCTGTTTTTATCACGTGAGTACTCGTAAGCGAAGGCTTCAATAGTTTCTTTTGCGCATTGCCAAGCTTTGAAAGATCCGCTATAGCAATAAACGATGGCATTTTCAGGGATGCAAAGTTCACGACGAACTTCGACGCGCCATTGCCGAACTTGATTTGGTGTTATGTTTTTGGGTAGGTCACGTGTGGCGATAGTGATCTTAGTGGGGTCAGCGCGGAAGCTGTTGGTTAAATAATCTTTAAGTGCTGGGCTGACCGCCTCAATTATTACGTGATTTGGGAAGTCGGTTTTTCGTTTATTACGGTATACTTCGAATTCGATTGTTTTCAAGCTTTTGTAGATATGTGAGTACCAGTGTTGTCCTAGCCAGCTTGTGAGTTTCTTTTGCTCGGCGTAACGGTATTCTTCTGCGCAAAGTCCGCGGGCTTGCACCGTGAGTTCTGGGAATTTTTGTGGATTGTTTGAACGCAGACGTTCTGGATGTTTTTGTGATAATTTGTGTAAAGCTGTCAGGGCGACATGTCCAGCGAGAGGGCCGCGTGCGATGATTTGGTTACAGGGAATGAACTCTAATAATTTTTTTAATTGATAAGCAGCAAAACGCAGCGACCATTTTCCTAAAAATGGCAATCGGCGGCAGAGTACCAGGTGTAGATGGTCATGTGGGGGAATCGTTGAGGATAATTGTGTATTGGTTGGGCGCTTCTTTTCAAAGCTTACCAGGGTTACGTCAAGGTTGGATGTCTCATTGAGAAGAGAAAGTAGTGGCGTTAGTACTTGGCTTTGGAAAACCGAATTTTCAATGCCATCATAGATGATAAACATAATGTGCTTGTTGCTGCTACTTTGCATACTCTCTTTCCTTTTCGCAAAAAATTGCGTTTAGATGCCTTCTTTTTGTTACACTGTTTTGAATATATTTTATAATCGCTTTCAAACCCTGCAAAGGATAGTGTATGAAATTTATTAAATTATTCGAAGATATTGGTATAAAAGATGTTCCTCTTGTTGGTGGCAAGAACGCTTCGCTTGGTGAAATGATTCAAAAACTATCGCCTCGAGGGATTCTTATTCCTTCAGGTTTTGCCATAACAGCCGATGCCTATTGGTACTTTCTGCAAGAAAATCAGCTTGAAGATAAAATGAAGAATCTGCTTGCTAGACTCGAGAAAAAAAATGTGGATATTTTGCAGGAGGTTGGCCATGGTATTCGTTCTTTGATGCGTGCGGCATCACTTCCGGATGATTTGGCTAAAGAGATTCGTGAGGGTTACCAGTTGCTTGAAGAGCGGTATGGTGAGCAATGTGATGTGGCTGTGCGATCTTCTGCGACCGCTGAGGATCTGCCAGAAGCCTCATTTGCTGGGCAGCAAGAAACCTTTTTAAATATCAAGGGCGAAGGGGATTTGTTGCGTCTGTGTCCAGATGCTTACGCCTCTTTGTTTACTGATCGTGCCATATCCTATCGTATGGATCATGGATTTGATCATATGAGTGTTGCTTTGTCTATTGGGGTACAAAAAATGGTGAGGTCTGATAAAGCAAGTTCTGGTGTTATTTTTACCTTGGATACTGAGAGTGGCTTCAAAGATGTTGTTTTTATAACATCCTCGTATGGATTGGGTGAAAATGTGGTGCAGGGTACGGTTGACCCTGATGAATTTTATGTACACAAACCAACCTTGAAAAAAGGCTTTAAATCGCTTCTGAAAAAGCGTTTGGGTAACAAGCTGATAAAGATGATTTATGCGCAAGACCGCCGCAAAGCCACCCGAAATGTTGATACTTCACGCTACGAGCGGAAATGTTTTTCGCTCAAAGATGATGAGGTTCTATCCTTAGCTACTCAGGCGATGGCCATTGAGGACCTCTATTCAGAACAAAAAGGGCGATGGTGTCCTATGGATATTGAATGGGCGAAGGATGGCGTTGATGGCAAATTGTACATTGTGCAAGCGCGCCCCGAAACTGTCTATTCACTTCAACAAACGAAAACGGTGCTTGAGGAATTTGTTTTGGATAAGGAAGCGGCTGCGCGTTCGACGATCTTAGCGCGAGGAAAAAGCGTTGGCCGAAAAATTGCTACCGGAAGAGCTCGTGTTGTTGATTCAGCGCAGCAGATTAAAGAAGTTAAGCCGAATGATATCTTGGTGACCGATATGACCGATCCAGATTGGGAACCAATTATGAAAACAGCGGCCGGAATTGTTACTAATCGGGGGGGGAGAACTTGTCATGCCGCGATCGTAAGTCGTGAATTGGGCATTCCAGCAATCGTGGGTACGGGTGATGCGATGTCAACCATTGAAGACGGACAAGAGGTGACGATTGATTGTAGTAGCGGTGAGGTTGGCGTGATATATGCGGGGAAGGTGCCGTTTGATGTTAAAAAAATTGAGCTTTCAAACTTGAAGCATCCGCCGGTAAAGCTCTTGATGAATATTGGTAATCCTGATGAGTCTTTTAATGTGGCCAAATTGCCAGCCGATGGCGTTGGTTTGGCTCGCCTTGAATTCATCATTAACAATACCATTCAGATTCATCCTATGGCGTTGGTGCATCCAGAAAAAATAAAGGATGTGCAAGAAAAAAGACGCATAGATGACCTAACGATTGAGTATGAAGACAAAAAGCAATTTTTCATTGATCGTTTGGCTCAAGAAGCGGGAACGATTGCCGCAGCTTTCTATCCGCGTCCGGTGATTATTCGGTTATCTGATTTCAAATCAAATGAGTATCGAGAGCTGCTTGCCGGCGATGTTTTTGAGCCACAAGAAGAAAATCCTATGATTGGTTTTCGTGGTGCGAGCAGATATTATCATGAGCGGTATCGTGAGGCATTTGCGCTTGAATGCTTGGCCATGAAAAAAATTCGCAAAGATATGGGTTTGACAAATGTTAAGCTTATGTTGCCCTTTGTAAGGACGGTTGGAGAAGCGCGTTTGGTAATTGATGAAATGAAAAAACATGGCCTTGAGCAAGGAGCTGAAAACCTTGAAGTCTACATGATGTGCGAGGTGCCTTCGAATGTGTTGTTGATAGAAAAATTTGCTGAGATTTTTGATGGATTTTCAATTGGTTCTAACGACCTTACCCAGTTAACGTTAGCTGTTGATCGCGATTCTGAGTTGGTCTCAAATATTTTTGATGAACGTGATGAGGCGGTTAAATCTATGCTCAAGATGGCGATTGAGGGAGCCAAGCAAGCAGGCAAGCCTATTGGTATTTGTGGTCAGGCGCCTTCAGATTATCCTGAGATTGCTCAATTTTTGGTTGACATGGGTATTGATTCTTTGTCGCTCAGTCCTGATTCGATTTTGAAAGAGGTTTTGTTGTTAACGGGGATGAAGAAAGATTCTTGATTGTATAAAAAAAGCACACCAGCTCGCACGCGAGCTGGTGTGCTTTTTTTAGTTTAGTTTGGGTTCCATTTTTGTATGGTGTTGTGAATGGCTGTCGGGATGCCTTTTCTTTTATTTATAGTCAGTGAAGGCCAAGGATTGTTGATGTAATATTGTTTACCGTTGTGGTCAAAGTAGAGGAGAAAATTTTGATAATAGTCAACCCATTTAAGGACCGATTTTAAGAGCGCTATTTTTTTCCTTTGGTTTGGTTTGGGGCGCTTTAAATCGATATTTTTAAAAAGGCGGTTGTTTTCGATGGCTTTTTTTATCTTATCGATTTGCTCTGAATCTTGTTTTAGACCACCAACTTTAGCCGTATAGTCGAGTGCATTTGGTGCTGGCGCTGTGTATCTTCTTCTGCTGGCATCATAGACATAAAAATTTGCTCTGCTGTCAGCACTTTTGATTACTTTAAGTAGATCGCCAATAGTTTCAGCGCTTTGTGCAGCACTTAATGATGGCTTTGCGGCGAAAAGACCATTACTCTGCATCACGATGCAGGCGATGGCCACTAAAAAAAATTTTACCAATCTTACCTTCATACTCTCCCCCCTTGGTTTGATGAAAGGTTGTGGTTCTTATGTTATCCTAATTTTATTATAAATTTCTGTTTTGCAATAAATCAATAAGTGTAAAAAATAAATAGTTCCGCATTGAAATATCCGCAGTCTTTTGGTTGTTGGATTTTGGTAAGGTGAGAACTTCTTTGAAGCAGATGAGGATAAGAAAAAATAGGGTTGCATTGTAATATTTTGTGATACGTATTACTATTAAAGAAGTAATTTTCGATAATATTTCGGTGGGAACTCTAAAAATGATTTGGTTGTATCTACTTTCGTTGGCTGCAGGTGGCATACTGGGGATGACTCATGCGCTTGCGTTTTATCGAAGAAATAAGCAGTTTGATGAGCGTCAGGTCGTTGGAACAAGATATATTTTAAGAAGTCTATGGTTATTTTTCATTCGGTATGTGCTGCTCTTTGCGGCTTTTTGGGTTATTTTCCTTAAATGTCAGCTTAACATCTATGTTGGGATAGCTGGTTTTTTTGTAGCCTTTTGGGGCGTGCTCCTTAAAAATCTAAAAGGATCACCATGAATCTAGAATTATTTGATGAACATGTTATCAACCCCTTTGCCTTTTTGGGGCTTAAGGGGGGATTTTGGGCGGTGAATTATTGGACGATAATTTATACCTGGGTTGGTATGTTGGTGCTCTTGGGTCTTGCACTTTTGGGGCGTACTTTGGCGCACCGGAAGTCTGGGTTTGGTTATGCGGCATACGAGCGAGTTATCCTTGTTTTCATTGATCTTTGTAATGAATCTTTTAAGAATTTTAATTTTAATTATTTTGCTTTTATTACCTCAATTTTTCTTTTTACCCTTTTTGCTTGTTTGGTTGGTTTGATTCCTTTTCTTGATGAGGCGACGCGAGACCTTAATACAACGCTTGCGCTTGGTACAATAAGCTTTATGTACGTGCAATATCAAAAAATTAGGGTGCACGGTTTGTTTGGTTTTTTAAAGGAATTTCTCGAGCCTTTTGCTGTGTTGGCTCCGGTCAATATTGTTGGAGAGTTGGCTAAAATTTTTTCAATGTCCTTTCGTTTGTTTGGCAACATTTTGGGTGGAAGCGTTATTTACGTAATAGTCTTGCAGTTTGTTGGATCTTTCAAGGGATATTTTATAGCTTACGTGGGCTTTGTATTATTATTGGCTTTGTTCTTTTTCTATTTTGTTAATTGTCGTGCTGGTACATTTTGGCGTAAGTTTTTAAATGTGTTGATTGGCGCAATGTTTCTCCTGACATGGGTCAATATATTTTTTGGCATTTTTGAAGGACTCATCCAATCATTTGTGATTACTATGCTGACTACCACCTATCTTGCCATAGGAACGCATATCGAAGATGAAGGGGCTCATTGCCCAACCAAGGAGGCTGCATGATAACGCCGGAACTTGTACATTATCTTTCTGCTGGGTTAACCATTGTTTTTGGCGGTATTGGAGGAGGCTTGGGGCAGGGGATTGCGGGAGCTCAAACCTTTGGCTCTCTTTTGCGTCAGCCCACAGGCAATGATCAGAGTTTTCGTGCTATGATTGTTGGTCTTGCATTGATCGAGAGCGGTTGCATTGTTGCCTTAGTGGTAACCTTGCTTATGCTGATGGGAGCCCCCAAAAACATTTCGATGGCTATGGCTATTGCGGAATTAGGGATTGCTTTGGCTGTTGGAATTGCAGCAATCGCAATTAGTACAGCGTCGAGCTTTGTGGTGCGAGCGGCAACACATGCAATTGCTCGTCAGCCGATGTTTGCTCAAAAAATTTTCACCCTTATGTTGCTGACTCAGTCGATCATTGAGGCCCCGGTCATTTTTGCATTTATTGTTGCTTTGACCATTAAGGCAAGTTTGGCTCCTGTTATGTCATTTGCGCAAGGCTTGCAGGCATTGGCTGCAGGATTGTCTGTTGCTCTCGGTTGTATAGGCCCGTCTGTTGGTCAGGCTATTTTTGCTTATTCTGCGAATAAGGCGTTGGGGCTCAATAAAGATGCCTATGGTAAAATTTTTCCATTCACCTTGGTGTGTGAAGCCATCATCGAAACGCCGATGATTTTTTGTCTTCTTTTTTCTTTTTTAATTGCTTATGCCAAGCTTCCTGTGGGTATCGATTCTATTGTGCCAGTTGTCCCTTTTTTTGTTGCGGCATTAACTGTTGGCCTTGGGTCTCTGGGCGGTTCGTCTGCCATTGGCTATGTAGCATCGCGTAGTTGCGTGGAAATAGCGCATGATCCCAAAAATTATCCAGCGCTTATGCGCACAACATTGTTAGCGATAGCATTTATAGAATCAGTTGTTATTTATGCCTTAATCGTTGGATTCTTTCTTATCTGGCGTGCGGGGTCCTAGGATAACGGTTATATGTGTGTTGGTGTGGAGCGAGTTAAAGAAAAAGAAATTCTCGTTTTGTATGTTCTTACCAAGCTCGAGCTTGGCGGCGCTCAAAAGGTTTGCCTAACCCTGTTTAAAGGAATTGCTGAAAAAGGACTTTTGAGTGGCCTAATTTCTGGGGCTGATGGGGTTTTGGTTTCACAGGTCAATGGGCTTGAAAATGTGATCCTGCTTCCCGATTTCAAGCGTGAGGTGGGGTTTAAAAATATAATAGCGGAGCTTAAAGCTTTTTGGGCGATATATCGTTGCATAAAAAAAATACGACGAAACAACCCTAATCTTGTTGTTCATACACATAGCACTAAAGCAGGGCTCTTTGGGCGATGG
>CAZBUZ010000039.1:0-11130 GCA_964495205.1 uncultured Pseudomonadota bacterium
TCCATCGATAATATTTTTGTTTTTCACCCAGACCCCTGGATGAAACAACGCCATCATAACCGACGCGTGATTAATGAGCATTTCCTCAACCTGGCACAGCAAAAGCTCAAATCAACAGGGAAACTGTACATCTCAACAGATGTCGAATCTCTATGGGAATACATCACGGAACAAATAACCAGCACCAATAAATTCACCCTCAGTGAGGATGCAACTTTTTGGCAGGAGTTTTACTCAACACGATGGACCGATATGTGCCGCGAAAAACAACGAACTATTTTCTACGGCACATTCAAGCCCCAATAAATATTTATACCAAATCCAAGCGTTTTTTCATTGCTTTAAACGCCCAAACCATAACAATACCCAACAAGCAACTCATAACAACTAGACAAAGCCAGAAAGATAAAAAACCGTCTTGTCCAAGCATTGTCGCGCGCATTCCCTCGGTAGCATAGATAACAGGATTGAGCAACATAGCATACGCTAGCACCGGGGCAACGGCGTGCGTCGCCATCCATGAAAACTGAAATCCGCCCAAAAACCACAGCGGGAAGATAACACGGCACCAAGCAATATTAAGCTTATCAAGTGATGACAAATGAGCAGCAAAAACAAATGATAACGTTGCCCACACGAGATTAATAATCACCAAAAACAAGCCCAATTTAAACCAAGCAACATTTGCCAGATCAAATTGATTCCACAATAAAAGCTTCCCAAGCGGCAACAATGCAACGCTCATACTCATGCTCACAATTAGGTAATAACAAATGTAGCTCAGCAATACGGTAAGCATTGATGCTGGTAGCGTGAGGTAGTACGCAATAACACGGTCGCCTTCAAGATCGGCAATAAGGGTTGCTGTGTTGCCATACAATTCAAACAATCCAACAACAGGTAAAATACTCGCCAGTTGAAACAAACCAAAGTCTTTTGCCAACCCGAATGACTGCATCAAATAGCCCATCACAAATATGACGCATCCCGCCCAGATAGAAATATTAACAATCTCATCAATTAAAACGCGGCGGATATTAACCAATTTTGCACGAAGTAATTGCGTGAAAATATGGGGATAAAATTGCAATACGGTGTTCATGCAACCTCCTTGTTTTCCTGCATAAGCGCCAAGAAAACGTCTTCCAGGTTATTTTTATTAAAATCCGCTTTTAGTTTTTCTGGCGTTTCGATCAATTTGACAAGCCCATTGTCGATGATGCACACACGATCAGAAAGCTGCTCTGCCTCATCCAGATAGTGCGTTGTCAAAATCACCGTCACGCCTTCTTGCTTCAGTTCTCTGATTTTTGCCCAGAGCTGACGCCGTATATGCGGATCCAAGCCAACGGTTGGCTCATCGAGTAAGACAATCTTGGGACTGTGCATCAAGCACCGAGCAATCATGAAGCGCTGCCGATAGCCACCGGAAAGTTCATCGGCTTTACGATGCTTGTATTCGCTCAGCTCGAACTGCTCAACAAGCTTATTCAAGCGCTCACTCACCGCTACCTCTGGCATGCCGTAGTAGCGCCCAGCAAACCGCAAGTTTTGCTCAAGCGTCAATGTCCCATCGAGGTTGGGTCGCTGTGGGCAAAAGCCAATTTGAGAACGATAGCCAACAAGATTTTTATAAATCGACTGTCCCTCAAAAGCAACATCACCCTCCGTTGGTGGATGCAATGTGGCCAAAATAGATGATACTGTTGTCTTCCCTGCGCCATTCACGCCAAGTAAGCCAAACACCTCGCCGCGGTTAATGGTCAACGACACACCGCTGAGTGCATGCTTAACGCCTCCATCGGTACAACGGTACCGTTTTTTGAGATTTTTTATTTCAAGACACAATGCATTTTTGATCGGCATCTTCAATCCTTATTTTTTTTTAACATAATAAAAAAATACATGGATCAAGATTTGCCCTGCAGCCTTACTGCAATAGATAGGTTCGGCCAACCTTATTGGTTAACACAATCCTGTTTGATTAAAAATGAAACTGAGAAAAATTAAGAAAAATCAAACAAATGAAAGCAAACCTTGATTAGCAAGCGAAGGTTTCTTTTGGAAACACGCTCGACATGCATAACGGTGTAATACAGGTAATTTCCATGATACCCTTTCAGGTTTGCTTGAAACTGCTAAGATCCTGCGAAAATCTCAGAAACTTTAACGTGATTTCTAAACTAAATCTGCCAGAATAAAGCCTTATTGTCAATTTATTTTTTCAAAAAAAAGCGTGCTATAAGCAAGGCTAAATCCCCTTTTGCCTTGTCTCCGCACATAATTCGCTCTACTGCAGTGTCTGGAGCCAACCATTCATAACCAACAAAATCATCGGGGTTGTACAAAGGCGCAGTATCCACCTCAAGAGCATAGACCTGCTGAAAAGCCGAAACCCCATGTTCATGCGGGGTCAGCTTACCCAACAATTGATATGGCAACTGTGTCATATCAATATTAACTTCTTCCATAGCTTCGCGGATAAAGGCCTGATCATAAGTCTCACCGCTGCTCACATGGCCACCAACGCTCACATCAAGACAAGAAGGAAATAGTGCTTTATGCGCCGTTCTGCGTGGAATCCAAAGTTCCCCTTTGTGATTCACGAGAAAAGCATTAATAACACGAAAATTTATTAGTCCACGCGCATGTACTAATGATCGCGCAAGATGCCCAACCACCTGATCTTGTTCATCAACCAAATCCAATATTTCATCGTGATCAATAATCATAAAAACCTTTCACGAATGCATTAAATATGCTCTAAACCTAAAATTTCAGGTTCATTTTTAACAATAGGGAACAACTTTTTAGCAGCAGTATAGTGTAATCCTAAAAAAGGAATTTTCAATTGCTGAGCAATGACCTGAACAGAAACCAAATTATCCCTACTGTCATCAATAAAAATAATGCGCCGAGGAAGCCAACCAACAAGTTTAAAAAATGCTTTTAAAACAGGACCCTTAGGTGATCCTGTTGCAAAAATAATGCCTGATTTAAATAAAGGACACCGCCCCTTACGAATGAACTTCGGTAATGATGCTGGACTGTGTAGCGCAAATTCTCTACTAAGATCAATATTCAAGGCGCGCAGCATCGCAATACGCCAGTCCTCATAATGCTCAACAATACCCACCTTGCCAACAGTCCCACTGGTAAGCGCAAGCACCTTGACCTTTTGTTTTTGTAGTTTTTTTATCAAGACAGGCGTTCCCTGATCCACCAACGCCTCTTTAGGAAGCAAGAACTTATCAAAAGAACCGGATAAAAGCGCAAAATTCGTTTTTTTCATAGGGTCTAGAAAATTTTTTATTTTTGCTTGGTATTCGATTGCATGTTTAACCAAAACATTGCTGATATCAAAAATGACAAGCGTTGTTGCATCCAAGCACGGCAACTCCTGCAGAAGCATTTCAAGGTTATCTACCATATAGACCTGCTCATCTAAGCCACGAGCAAAACCAAAGCACCCGGCAAATAACACAAAAATTAAAGGCATCATGCGCTGTATCATTTTTCTTCCCTTTTAATAATCCCATCCTCAATTTCTAAAATACGATCCGCAAAATGTAAAATCCTCGGATCGTGAGTAACAATAACCAAGGTACAATGCGTTTCCTTTTTTATTGATTGTAACAATTCCATGATCTGTTTGCCAAGCTCGCTATCTAAAAAACTCGTCGGCTCATCGCATAAGATAATTTTAGGTTGATGAATACATGCACGCGCAAGAGCAACCCGCTGTTGCTCTCCACCAGAAAGCTGATTTGGAATATGATAGCGCTGCTGATCAAGCCCCATGGACAACAAAAGCTGAGCCGCCTCTTGCATCGCATCTTTTCGTTTTTTTCCATTCAAAAGCAATGGGATAGCGGCATTCTCAACAGCATTAAGCGTTGGTACGAGATTAAAATATTGAAAAAGAAACCCTATATTTTTCCCTCGAAATAATGTTTTTTCTTTCTCGGGTAAGTTATTAATTGGTTTATCTAAAACCAAACATTCTCCACTGCTTGGGGTTAAAATGCCGCCGATGATCGAAAGGAGTGTGGTTTTTCCCGCGCCAGAAGGTCCCATGATCATAATGGTCTCATGTTCACGAGCAACCAAATCAACCCCGCGCAGCACATTAACCACTATTTCGCCACGGCCGAAATCCCTGGTCACCCCGTTACACATAATTGTTATCTGATCCATTATTTAAACATCGTCCACAATTCAATTTTAAAAATACGCGCAATGCTTATGAGCAAAGCTACAATGCAGATAATAAAAATAATGATACCAACACCAAAAAAAACCTCCCAAGTAAGATGAAATGCGAGTTCTGTTTTTCGTGATAAAAAACCAATCATAGCAGCACAACCAGCACCCAATCCCCAACCAATTGTGGCCACCCAAATAGCCTGCAACAATGTCATGCGCGCCAAAAGAATGCTTGATGCTCCCATAACAGCAAAAAGAGCTAAGTATCTAAGGTTATCCATAACAAAATTATAGAAAATTTGGCCAGCAATAGCAGCCCCAACCAGTATTCCTAAAATAACAGCAAATCCAAAATTAATAGGAATCCCGGTATTTCTCAAATAATAATCAACCGTTAACTGCTCAAAGTCTGCTTTTGAATATGCTGCAAAATGCGTCTTGGTGGTTATTTTTTTACACAATTGGGCGATTGGCATACGCCCATCTGATTTAACTAAAATAAATGAAAGCTGTTTTCTTTCAAAAGGCACGTAGTGCAATGCTCGTTTATAAGTCGTATAAACAACTGGTTGCGAATGAAAAGGACGTGAAACATCGCAAATACCAATAACAATCGCACGTCGATCATTAAGCTCGATAACATCTCCTATCTTAAGTGGGATTTTTGGCAACCCGCGCCCAACAGTACGCCCCAATTTATCATGCGCACCTATTTTATTAACAATAATCGCATCGGGCTTACGCAAATCTTCAACATTTCCCTCCAACATGGTATGAGGAGATCCAATCAAAGAACTATCATCAACACCGAGAAGATTACATGTTTGAAATTGACCATTAAAAAGCCGAGCTCGCACATTGCCTTTAAAAAAGGGAACTGCCCATGCAACGCCCTCAATACAGCGCACACGATAAAGATCAATGCCACGCAAGGGCATAATATCATCGATCATTTGCACATTTGGATCCATAACCCAAATGTCTGCTTGCGGAGTATCGGCAATAGTAACATAAGAACGTCGCATTATGCCGATAAAAACAGACATTTGCTGTGTAATAATAAGCGCTGAAAACGAAAGACTCAAAACCATACCGATAAATTTAGCTTTTTCTTCGATCAACATTTTTAAGGCAATTTTATACATCACCACCCTCCGCCAAGAGCTTTGTAAACAGAAATAAGTGATAAACTTATGAACTGTTCAGCATCAATTAAAGCCAATTCTGCAACAAGACGATTTCGTTCCGCTATCAATGCATCACTTTGATTTTGCAAACCACAACGCAAAAGAGCAAACATCAAATCACGTTTTTTTGTGATGGCATGTAATTGTTGTTTTATTTCATGCAATTGTTTTTTTCCATTAAAATAAGCAACTAACCAATGCTCCACATCGCCTAACGCTTTAACAACACTTTGGGCGTAAACTAAAATTGCTTGCCGTTGCAACGATTCCTTTTCTTTAATCGCAAACTCTACTCGTCCAAAGGTTATGAGCGGCCAGCGTACAGAAGGACCAATTGACCAACTCAGGCTGCGAGAAAACCATGTTGAAATAGTATTTGATTCTGCCACAGCACTCCCTAACAATGAAAAGCTCGGAAACCAATCAGCCATAGCTTGTCCAACACGTTCAGTTGCTGCCGCCAACATTCTTTCAGCTCGCCTGATATCTGGTCGTCTGCGCAAAAGATCAGAGGGCAAACCAATAGCAAGTTCTTTTTTTGATACAGGAACCACATGCATCCCTGCTGGCAATACAAAACCTTCAGGATTTTCACCAAGTAAAATCGATAATGCAATTACGCTTTGTTTGTATAAAGTTTGTAAAAATATCTTCTGATTCATTGCAGCATGCAACACCGCTTGCTGATCAAAAACCGGCAGCTCATTATCAATTCCGGCATACAATCGCTCACGCGCAAGCAGCAATAATTTCTTATCGACGGCAATTTGTTCCTCAAGTAAATCTATCTTTTTCTGCAGCACTCGAATATCAACATACGTCCTGGCAACATCACCCAATAAAATAATGTACAGGTCACGCATGTTTTCAATCTGCGCTTCAAACTCGCACAGAGCCGCCCGTTTTGCCCTCCGCAATTTACCCCAAAAATCAAGCTCCCAAACAACATCAAATCCAGCTTGGAAGTAAGACATTGTTTTTGAGGGAAATTGTTTATAAGCCTTAATTTGCGTACTATAACCAGACCGACGCACCCCACCAATCGCATCGATCTCAGGAAACAGGCGTGATTCCTGAATCTTGAAAACAGCACGAGCCTCTTGGATTTTTTCACGGACTATTCTCATCTCATAATTATTAGCAAGTGCTCTATCGATAAGCTTATTAAGAGAAGGATCGTCAAAAAACGTCCACCAATGAGCAAGATCTGCCTGCGTACGTGCCTTCTGCTGTTCATCATACTTATGCGGAAGGTGAACTTTTGGCTTTTTATATGTAGGACCAACGAGGCAAGATGGAAATAATGATACGATAAAAATAAATATCCACGCTTGCATGACAATGTTCACGTAGCCACCCCACTTGGCTGAGCTTTAAGATAAACATCAAGCTGCTGTCCTACATACACCGGATATTTATTGCGCGGAAACTTGTATACAATTTGTAAAACACGCGTATCAATACGCCCCTCATTGGAACCGCTTAATGAAACCTTAGGGACCATATATGGCTCAACATAGACAAATGTTAATGGGATAACAATTTTTGCATTTCCACGAACAAAAGCTGTCGCCGGAGCACCCTTAATAATGCGCCACGCATCTTCTTCATCAACATCAACACGCAGGTGATAGACCCTTGTATCACCAAATAAAACAAGCGATTGCTGATTAAATGGATTTTGATTTGCGAACTGACCTTTACGAATATTGAGCTGCAAAACCTCGCCATCAACAGGAGAAACAACCGTAGACCGTTCTATATCAGTTTTAATAATGCGAACAGCTTTAGATACAGCCTCATATCGTTTTTGTGCAAGTTTTTTAGCATAAAAAGCGCTGGTAAAAGCTTGTTCACTCACGGCAGAGCGATCTCGTAAACGTTCAAAAAAATAAAATTGATGAATCTGATTTTCATAATCAATCTTAGCAACGCGCAGCTCCTGTAATGCTTGCATAAGTAATGCTTTAAACCGACGGGTATCTTGTTTAAAAAGAGGAGCTCCTTTTTTTACCCATTGCCCAACCCAAACATAAACATCTTCAACCAATTCATTGAAAGAAGCACCAATAGTGATATTTTTAAATGCTGACTCAACGATGCCTTCACCAGCGATGTAATGTTTATAAGGAGAAACAGGAGGAGGAAATAGAACTCGCTCAACCGGCGGTTTTTTTGCGCCATAATAGAGCATAAAGATACCAAAGCCTATACCTGCAAAAGCCAGAAGAGGAAGAATGATTCGTCTCAACACAGATAGTCCTTTTATGCCTATGCAAAAAAATTACTCGTGTAACATAGCTATAGTCTTTTGTATTGCATAGACATAAAAATCATGTCAAACAAGCCTCATCTTATGCACTGTTTTTTTTGAATATAAAAAAACATTTTTAGAAACAGACATAAAAAAAAGAGCCTTCTGAGCATGCATAGAAGACTCTTTTTTTCAACTACCAAATAGATCTAATCAAGCATATTGATTTTTTCTAAGATAAAAGCGACGCGTCTTGCAACGCTTGCATCAATACTCAACCTCAGGCCACTGTCGTCATAAAGAAATGCCGGAACACGAATAAGATTTTCATCTAATACATATCCATATTCCTGATAAGTTGCAAAGATAAGGCCGTGAAGTCGTTGCGCATCTGCAACACCCTCTTGTCGCCCCTCATTCACCTCATAGATGTCTAAAAAATCGAGTATGAATACAAGGGGATAACCAGCATGTGCTGCGTCAACGCATAAATCAGGATGCGGTGTAGAGGAGTAAAACTTACTGTACGCAATCCCATCCAAAAGACTTCTATCTAAAAAAGCCAACGTACCATCAGGCAATGCTGCTTCTTTTGCAACTTGCCTATGCCAAATATTCTCTTGAAATCCTGCAATAAACTCAGGATTGTACGCTGGATTTGGAATACCTTTTGCTATGGCTTCATTTATAAGCTCTGTTGCTGTTTCTGGTACAATAGTAAAACCCTGTTTTTGAAAAGCATGAAGAAGCGTTGTTTTACCCACACCCGGCCCACCAGTAAGCACTATTTTTTTTGCCGGCCCAGCAAAACACCAAGCATGAAGCAATGAGAGGAACATGAAAGAAAAAAAGACGAACCTTTTGATTTTGCATAAAATTTGACGATTCATCAAAACTCCTTTAGGGATAAGGTTAGAAAAATATAAAATTTAACCAAGTATAAGGAATCTCTCGAGAAAGTAAAAAAATAAAAAAACTTATTAAACACAACAAAAAGCACTTACTTCATTAATAAAGGGAAAAGCCATGAAACATCTAACAAGACTCGTCGATTGTCATACCCACAGCTCATTTTCAGGCGATAGCCAAGTCCTTATCAAAGATGCAGCCCACCGCACGCAAGAGCGTGGATTGGGTGGCATTACCTTTACCGATCACCTGGAACTTAGCCATCCCATACCTGAGCACAGCATGACTTTTGATTTTGCTGAACGTTCACAACAACTGGATCAACTACGGCAAAACCTTGGAACCACTATTAAAATCTTAAAGGGTCTTGAGGTTGGATTCCAACCGCATATTGCGCAAGAAGCACAAGCCATTATCCAAAACCATGATTTTGATTTCATCATTTGCTCAACCCATGTTGTTGATGGGATTGGAGAAAATAGCTTTTATGAAAACAAAACGAAACAGCAAGCATATAATCGTTATCTTGAAGCAGTTTATCGGGCTGTTACGACCTTTGATGATTTTGATATTGTTGGTCACATTGGCTACGTCTGTCGCTATGCCCCCTATCAAGACAAATCACTACGTTATGTTGATTATGCAGATATTTTAGATGCCATATTAAAAACGGTTATCGAAAAAGGTAAGGGCATCGAGATAAACACGGCCGGCTATTTTATGCAACTGGGATTTCCGCATCCAGACTTTGACACCATCAAACGCTACAAGGAACTCGGCGGCTCAATCATCACTTTGGGTTCTGATGCACACAACCTTGAGCGCATAGGCGATCACTTCGGTTTCGTTGTTGATCAATTGACAACACTGGGCTTTTCTTATGTCACCTATTTTGAAAACCGCAAACCTATTTTTGTGAAAATTTAAAGAAACCGTATAAAATCTTACAACATTTGACTATCACAACACCTCTGGTACCTTTTTCATGTTAAAGTATTATTTTTTTAGCCCCCTTTAAAATATTTGCGGGTGCATTATGAAAGATTCTTCTTATCTCATCATCTAATTAAACCAGTCGGAGGATAAAACATCCATCAAAGGTTTTATTATCGTTTTTGTATTATTTCCTTTTAATTTTGTTTTATAAAGGAGTTACACATGCATTATGCATATTGTGTAGCATCCCTCTTGTGCCTCATCGGCACAGGGAATAGTAATTGTGCAACTAAAAATGAAAGCCTAAAAACAATGACTGATAAGAATGAAACGATAAAAACAGCCGGACGATATTCTGCCCACGATAAGCACGGTACCTCCATCATCCTTGAATGGCAAAAAACCACCATGTTTGCACCAGAATATTTGGCAATCATGAAAGACGTATGGCCCATTGCCCGAAGTGCCTACTTGCCAACAGAAATGGATTTTTTGAGAGCGTTTCCCCATGTTGTAGGTACCGAAGACTATTACAAACCCTTTGAACCACTGTTCAAAGATGGCGTCGCCACCGTCAACTGGACAAAAGCCGAAGCGGTACAACAAGAATTGCTTAAATCACACTTCGTTTATGACACCTCAACGTGGGGGCCTGAGGTTTTGGCACAGTTTGGCAAAGATGTTTGTTATGTGATCACCACCAGAGAGCAAAAAACGAACACCCTACTCGGGTTTA
This sequence comes from uncultured Pseudomonadota bacterium, assembly GCA_964495205.1. Taxonomy (GTDB): domain Bacteria; phylum Babelota; class Babeliae; order Babelales; family RVW-14; genus GWF2-38-10. Next base: position 10,229 of record CAZBUZ010000039.1, read on the forward strand.
TCACCTTTATGACACGCGCCAATTACACGTCCGGCGACATCAAGATGATGGCTGTCGCCGTTGCCCCGGCATACCAACGGCGAGGCTTGGGCAAATTGCTCATGAGCACCATCCTCAAAATCAATCCAACGGTCAAACACATTTCTCTGCATACCCGTGTAACCAACACAACGGGACTCAAGGCATATGGCACCTGTGGATTTACCAAGGACGCACAACCCATTATGGATTATCCCACCAATCTTGAGCACTGGACGTTTTTGGGGTACAGAGTTGATAAGTGTAATACGTTACAAAAGATAGCAGCACAACTGACAAACATGTAATAAAAACCAGGCAATGCCGCCGTACTGGCGGCATTGCCATATAAAAAAGAAAGGTAGAAATTATGTCACTCGGACCAAGCCCAAAAAACCGCTACCCCTTTGAACAATCCGGCGTTCCCGTTGAGCCCAAACGCACGGTATTTTTAAACACTGTTGTCTCAAGGCCAAATATCATCGTTGGCGATTATTCGTATTACGACGATCCAGAGGCCGCCTGCAATTTTGAAAATGCCAACGTTTTATATCACTACTGGTTTTCACCAGAAAAATTGATCATCGGCAAGTTTTGCGCCATCGCCACTGGCGCCAAATTCATCATGAGCAGCGCCAACCACAAAATGGACGGATTTTCCACCTACCCTTTTTTCATCTTTAGGCAAGGATGGGAGAAGGATTTTGATCCAGCCACATTACCAAGCAAAGGAGATACGGTCATTGGCAATGATGTGTGGATTGGCTATGATGCAACTATCATGCCAGGCGTACATATCGGTGATGGCGTCATCATCGGCTCAAAGGCTGTCGTCACCAAAGATGTACCACCATACGCCGTTGTCGGCGGCAACCCCGCAAAAA
>CAZBUZ010000040.1:0-845 GCA_964495205.1 uncultured Pseudomonadota bacterium
GGAGGTTTACCGAAGATTTTGAGATTGGCTTGGCATCTTTTCTTGGTCTTGATTTTTCGTTTTTGGTTAATTCTGGGTCATCCGCCAATTTGCTTGCTATGTCTGCGTTAACGTCCCCTTTGCTTGGAGATCGGCAGTTGAGAGCTGGTGATGAGGTGATAACTGTTGCCGCAGGGTTTCCCACAACCGTGAATCCGATCGTGCAGAACAACCTGATTCCTGTTTTTGTTGATGTTGAGCTAGGGACGTACAATACCAATTTAGATCTTATTCAGCGTGCATTGTCGCCGCGAACGCGTGCGATCTTTTTGGCGCATACATTAGGGAATCCCTATGATATTGAGGCGGTTTGTGCGCTGGCTAAGCAGCACGATCTTTTTGTGCTTGAAGATTGTTGTGATGCCTTAGGTTCAATATTTAAGCAAAAGATGCTTGGAACTTTTGGTCATATTGCCACCTTTTCTTTTTATCCAGCGCATCATATAACGATGGGAGAAGGTGGTGCTGTTGCGACGAGCGATGCACTTTTTGCCAAGGTAATAAGGTCGTTGCGTGATTGGGGGCGTGATTGCTATTGCAATGGTGGCGAGAGCGATACCTGCGGGCGGCGCTTTACGGGCAAATATGGGACGCTGCCGGTTGGCTATGATCATAAATACGTCTACTCACACATAGGGTATAACCTTAAGGCAACCGATATGCAGGCCGCCATTGGGGTTGAGCAGCTTAAAAAGTTGCCATTATTTTGCGATCGACGTAAAGAAAATTTTGTCCGATGGAAAAATGGTTTTGAAAAGTATAGCGAATATTTTGTCTTGCCACATGCATTGCCCGATGCCGATCCT
>CAZBUZ010000040.1:855-10993 GCA_964495205.1 uncultured Pseudomonadota bacterium
AAATACTTGTGTCAGGTTTTTCAAAAGTTAATTTTCCTATTTCTGTTAAAGAAAATGCCGGTTTTTCTCGCACTGATTTAACGAAGTTTTTGGCACGCCATAAAATAGAAACACGAAATCTTTTTGCGGGTAATCTCGTGCGGCAGCCAGCTTACACAGATGTTGCATATCGAGTTTCAGGAGCATTAACCACAACTGACGTTATTATGAAGAATACTTTTTTCTTGGGGACGTATCCCGGGTTGCAAGAACAGCACATTGCGTATGTTTTGAAGGTTGTTCAAACATTTATTGACGAGCAAAAAAGGCGTGAAGGTTTTAATATTTCCGGATCTCTTCAAGATCGTCCAAGTGAAACTTTTGCCCGTTAATCAGATAATAAGTTTCGTGTCCTTTGCCCAGGAGCGCAATAATGGAATGTCCTTGTGATTTTTCTGCGGCAAGGGCTATCGCTTTTTTACGATCAAGTTCCACCGAAACTTTTTCTCTGTCTTCTTGCCGGATGCCCGCAAGAATATCCTGAGCAATTGTTTCTCGATCTTCAGTGCGTGGGTTGTCATCAGTGATAATGACCATGTCGGCATAAGTGGCGGCAAGTTCGCCCATGATGGGACGTTTTGTTTTATCGCGGTCTCCTCCGCAGCCAAATACAACGATGAGATGTGTTGAGAGTGGCCGAAGTGTTTTGAGTACTTCCTCAAATGCTCCTGGTTTGTGTGCAAAATCAACAAATGCTTTAGCGCTATTTTTGAGTGTGTATGCTTGAAGGCGGCCTGGGACGCCGGCAAAGATTGTTAGAGCCTTTTGGATTTCTTGATCTGAGCAGCCGAGAGCTGAACAGAGTAGCGTTGCCATACAGATATTGTATCCGTTGTACGACCCGAAAAGGGAAGGACAATGGTAGTGTTGATCATTGATGTTCAGCGCGATGCCTTCTTTATTGTTTTGTATGATGGCCAATTGACGGTGCGTTGGTGTGCCATTCGCTTGCATTCCAAATGAAATAACATTTGGTTTAGATTTTTTTCTCCCCACGATGTCGGCTGCTTGTATTCCCCAAGTATTATCCGTGTTAATAACAGCAAGCCCTTGATCTTTAAGTTGATCAAATAATTTTGTTTTTGTTTGAAAGTAATGATCCATTGTTTGATGAAAGTCCATATGCTCAGGGCTGAGGTTGGTAAAGCCAACGGCATCAAATTGGATCCCATGAATGCGTGATAGAGCGATCGAATGTGATGACACCTCCATGACAACATAATCAATCCGTTGCTTAACGCATTCTGCTAAAAACATGTATATGTAGTCAGCCTCGGGAGTTGTTAATGAGCTTGCTTCTTCTTGGGTCCCGATTTTATTTTTTATTGAGCCAAGGAGCGCCGTTTTAAATCCGGCGTTTTCCAGTATGTGTTCTACTAGATAGGTTGTGGTTGTTTTGCCGGCGGTTCCGGTGATGCCTATTAGCTTTAATTTTTGTGCTGGATTGCCGAGTGCTTGAGCTGCATAGGTAGCCAGTGCTTGGCGGGTGTCTTCTACGCTGATAATGTTCACATGCTCAGGGATGTTTGTTGGTTGGTATCCTGCATCAACAAGAATGGTGGTTGCTCCTTTTTCAATAGCCAGAGAGATGTACATAGTGCCATCTTCTTTAAAACCTTTGATTGCGACAAAGGTTGAGCCAGGGCCGACGTGTTTTGTATTGCAGGTAACTGGAAAGATATTGGGGATGAGCATGAGCACTCCAAAAAATACTAAAGTGATACCAAGCCGCCGGTGGTTACTATACCATACTTGCTGGTTATCGTCATGGGGTTTTGCATGTCGTTTCATTTGATATTATGTTAATTGCGGAAAATGGAGAACAAGAGGCATTATTGTTAAGTGTATCATATTGATGCATTTTGTTGACGTCGGTAGTGCTGCGGTATTTTTAAAGCGTTGGAAAATTAGTTACGAACAATTGTGTTAGTAATTTTGTTGGTTTTGTTTAAAGCGCTTTGCTAATCGGCTTTTTGCTGTTTTGTGGTGTCTGAGTATTTGTTATGTTAATTAAGACGGTGCGACCTTAAAAAGCCATTTATTGTTTTTTTGATAAAATATCAAAAATGTCTTTTGAGCCTTCTAATCCTTGTTTTTGATTGATTTTGAGAGGGTCAATGCTGCGTTAAAGCTCTTTTTATTCAAAAATAACTTTTCTTCTGTTTGGTTTCATAAGGGGCTGTTACAATCGAAAAAAAACGATTAAAATAAAAAAACTATTGCGTAATGCATGGTGGATTGAAATACTTAATTTTTTTTTAAAGCATTAGGATCGATGATGTGTAGTAAAATACATAATAAAGAAAAAGAAGATGTGTCTTTGGATGTTGCTCATAATGTCGATGGAAAGGGCTTAGGGCAAGAGGTGAATGATACAGAATTGCTTAAAAAAGTTGATGGTTTGGTTAACGATGAAAAATTTCTAGCACAACTGGCACAGTCTGACAAGAAAATCGTTGCTGCCGACCACCTCAATGAAGGGTTAAAGAATAATCTTGTTGGCGTAGTAGAAGAATTAAAAAATCTGCATGATGAGGTTGCAAATAAAAAGCAAGATGTTCTTTCTCGCAGTCATTCAATCAAGGAACGCGTTGAATTATTGGTTCAGGCTGGCAAGGTGCACATTGACCAGGATGAATATGCAAAGTCGGAAGTGAGTGTTGTGCGCTATGCCGATTTGCTTGATGGAATTGGGGCAGAGCTACAATCTGAAATAAATTATTTTTCATTGTTTCTAGGTGATAATCGCCCCAAGCATATCATTGCACAGAAAAATTCATCGGATGTTTTTGATTCGGTGATGCAAGAAAAGGTTAAAACAATTAAACGGTATCTTAAAACCATTAAGCGTGATTTATCTGTTAGCTATTCGCGTTATTGCTTTGGTTTTGATTCACAAATAAAGCGGATAAATTATATCGAGGCCATGCTCAAAAATAAGCCAGCTACATAACGCTATGCTGTTATAAGTTGCTTATGATAAATGTTCAATAAGCTGGGTTTGTTTTACCGTTTCTACGCCATTGGTGAAGAGGTTTTTTATCGTAATGGTTCCATGTTCCTGCTCTTCCTGGCCTAGTAATAATAAGTACTTGGGATGCATAGCATGGGCTTGTTCAAGGCTGCTTTGCGTTGTTGTAATGTGTGGTAATACAGTGATGCAGCGGCCGTGATGATGGAGTATGGTAGCAATGAGATACGATAAGCTGTTTTGCGCTGGGTTGAGGGGAATGATTACATGAAGAGGTGGGCTTGTTTGCGTATTAATTTTTTGAGCAAGTTCGACAAGTGCATCGATGTTCACGTGGGCGACCGCAATCTCGTTATTCTCTACCATATAGCGCTCTCCATGTATCAACGTATTAATCTGATCTAGCGAGCGGATGGTGTATTCAAATCGCAGTTGTGATGATCGTCTTGTCGGTGCATGCCATAATGGTTGTTCTATGAAGCTGGTTGAAAGCATTTCTAATGTTTCTCGCATGATTTGCCAATCCTTGTGGCATGTTGAGCAGAGGTGTTTTGTTTTACGAGTCGCTTTTGCTTCTTGGTCTTTCTGGCAGCCTCGATAGGATATTTTGAGCGTATAAGTTTCCTGGAGAAGCGCTTCGCTTAAAAAAGAATCGAGTATCTTAATGATCCATGCTGCATCAAGTATGGTTGTTGATGGAGTAATGGTTAGGCTCGCACTATTATGTTGCTGTGGTGTAAAGATGGGGCCGATGCTAAAAAGGTTTTGAGAATACGCTTTTTGTGGTTGTGCAAGCGCGTAGTTTGCAAGTTGTTCATCAAGGGTTGTGCGAAGGCATAGCGATGTTTCGTGAGCGTTAAGGGGTTGGAAACAAATTTTTTGTTCGGTTTGTGTCTTTGCATGATTAATTGGTTCTAAGATTTGTGTTTGGCATTCATGAAAATTGTAATTTTCAAGATGTTTGCGTATTTTTTCGATGATTTTATTATAAGCCGAGCAAGTATCTTGTTTTTCCATGTGAACCTTCCTTTATACAATGATACATGAGCGTGTGATTGCCTTTATCAAAGTTTATCATGAAGAAAAACATTGATAAGGATTTACTTTTATTGAATTTTAGTTTTTACTTGAAAAAACAAAAAAGGAGAGATTTTCGGTTGTAGTGTTAGGGTGTTATGAAGAAAGTGGTGCTTGTTACTGGGGGTGCTGGGTATATAGGATCGCACACCTCGTTTCTTCTTTGCCAGCAGGGCTATTCAGTCGTTATTCTTGATGATTTTGTTTACAATCAGCCGCGTCCTGATATTGATGCTGTCGTGCTAAAAGGTGATTTTGCCGATACGGATCTTCTCGATCAGATCTTTTCAACATATCAGATTGATGTGGTTATGCATTTCGCAGCATTTATCGAGGTTGGAGAGTCGGTCAAATATCCTCAAAAGTTCTATGAAAACAATGTTATCAAAACAATTCGGCTGTTGAACTATATGCTTGAGCGAGGGGTAAAGAAATTTATTTTTTCATCAAGTTGCGCTGTTTATGGTGTGCCGAACTATGTTCCCATTAATGAACAACATCCCTATGTGCCGATAAATTCGTATGGGAAAAATAAATTGGTTGTTGAATATGCCTTGCAGGATTATGCGCAGGCGTATGGTTTGCAGTATGTTTCATTGCGGTATTTTAATGCGGCTGGTTGCTTGATTAATGCGGGGCTTGGGGAATGGCATTATCCTGAGTCGCATGTTATTCCTAATTTGGTGCGAGCGGCTCTTTCAGGTAAAGATTTTTTTATTTTTGGTGATGATTATGAAACTGTGGATGGTACTTGCGTGCGTGATTATGTGCATGTAGCGGATATTGCATTGGCACATGTGCTTGCCTATGGTTATTTGCAGAACCATAGTGACAGTCAAGCTTTTAACTTGGGGTCTGGAGCAGGGTATAGTGTACGTCAACTAATTGAAGAAGTGCAAAAAGTTTCTGGTAACAAAATTCAGACACAAGCATTGCCTCATCGTGTTGGTGATGTTGCTATCCTTGTTGCGGACAATGCAAAAATAAAAAAGGTTCTTGGTTGGCAAGCGCGGCATTCTGATCTTGGGTCCATAATGGCATCTGCTTATGACTGGGAAAAAAGAAGGATGTTGTATTATGATGTTGAATGAGGAGACGGGAACCATTATTGCTCGACATAAATTCTTTTTGTTTTTTTTGTTTGTATTGGCGTTGCTCGTTCGATCGTTAGTTTTTATTGGTTATCTGAGTAAAAATAAAAACTATTGGCAGGTTGATTCCAACACCTATCACCTTGTTGCGGAGCAAATCAAAGAGGGAAAGGGCATTTCTTCTGCTGATGGAAGTCCGCATTTTTATCGGCTTCCCGGTTATCCTCTTTTTTTAAGCTTGTATTATAAGGTGTGTGGTGTTGATACTAAAAATGTTCTTTGGTTTCAGATTGTTTTGGCATCATGCATTCCAATGCTTGTATTTTTGTTAGCACTTACCCTTTTTCCTGGAGCTGTTTTGGTTGCCAAGGCGGCTGCATTGTGGACGGCAATTCACCTGGGCTTTGTGCTATATGCTGGCTTTTTTATGACTGAATCGTTATTCATTTTTTTTCTTCTTTTGTTTTTTATTTTTTTCTTTTCGGCTTTTCATCTCTTTTTTTGTCGAGCTAAGCATGAAAAAAATTCCCCTGCCGTTGAAATTAGTAATTGGTGTGTGCCGGCATTTTTGCCGGAGTCGGCAAAAACGGGTCCCTCCTTCCTTCGCTTTTGTGAAAGATTTGAAAAAACTGATGACAAATTAGCATCGGCTTATTTATCTGAAGGTGACCGAGCAGTTAAGGCTTTCTTTTTGGCGGGGTTGTTTTTAGGAGCTGCTTCGCTTGTGCGTCCGGTTGGGCAGTATCTTATTGTTCTTGCTTGTGTTTTGGTGCTTTTTTCGCGTGATGCGTGGCGGAAGAAAATTATGAAAAGCTGTACGCTTGCCATTGCGTGGTTGGTGCCTGTTTCTTTTTGGCTTGTAAGGAATTTGTTGCTAACGGGTCATCTTTTTTTTCACACGTTGCCTGGTGGGCATTTTTTATACCTGTCCGCTGCGCGTGTTGCGATGCATACGCACAACTGTTCATATCAAGAAGCGCGGCAGCTTTTGCGTGATGAGGTGCAGGCAAAGCTCGCCTCAAAAGAGCAATCGCTTGGGCGGCCGTTGCTTGAAATTGAAAGTTGTCAGGTGCATGAACGGTTGGCGATACAATATTTTAAAGAATATCCATGGATCGCGCTGAAAAATTGGTGCACAGATATGTTTAGGGCGATGTTCTCGTTGTATTCTGCTGAGCTTTTATATCTGACATCGGGCCGACAAGAAATTGATTATTTTAAAAAAGATCGACCATGGTGGCACATGTTTGAACGCTATTTGTTTCCTCAAACGGATTCATGGTTTCTTAAAAGCATCGTGTGGGGAGAAATTGCCATGTTTCTCATTATTCTTATTGGTTTTGTTGGATGGCTTATAAAGACCATAAGGGATGCCTTGCGCGGAGCGTTTGAACAGCTGTGCCTAGTTGGCAAGGTGTTGCCGTTTATGTTGCTTTTTATTGTGCTTGCGCTTTCGGGTGGCTATGCGCGTATGCGACTGCCGATTGAGCCCTTACTTATGATTTTTGCAGTTTCTTGGTGGTTATATTGGATTATGGCTTTAAGGATGAAAAAAAATAAAGAGGGGCTTCATGTTCGCAACTGATAAAACTTTCGCTATTAAATCAATAGTTTTATTTGCAATAGCTTTTGTATTTAGAGCAATTTTTGGCATTATTTTTTTTGGTGGTATTGATTTACGTAGCTATGCCGTTCTTGCTTATGCAACATTAAATCATTCATTGCCGTCGGTCCCCTTTTTTAATTATTTTCCGTTAGGAGCGTTTTATTGGTGGTTTGCTGGTTGGTTGCATGTAAAAACTGCATTACCTTATGCTTTTGCTTTTAAGGTGGTTCCTATTTTTTTTGATGCATTGTTAACGGTGCTTATTTACCAGATGTTACGTAAGCGTGGGAGCAACGTTGCTTTTGCCTGTGGCCTGCTGTATGCCTTTTCACCTTTGACGTTGATCATAGATTGTATGCATGGACAGTGGGAATCAGTTTTCTTGTTTTTTTTATTATTGAGTTTTTACATTCGTGATTATTATGCTGATTCTTTGAAAAAATACATGTGTGTTGGATTTTTGTTTGCTGTTTCATTTCTTATTAAGCCGTTGTCGATTATTTTTTTGCCGCTACTTATTGTTGTTCGTCACGATTTATGGAAAGAGCTGTTGCGTTTTAAGAAGTGCTTATTTTTTATTGGTTCTGGCTTGCTATTAGGTTTTAGTTTCGCTTTTTTTGTTGCTTTTTGGTTTGTAAAAAGTCAATCAATTTCATTGGCAATGCTAATGAAGACAATATCCGCTTGGGGTATGGGCTTGTTGATTGTAAGTATTGGTTGTTTGTTTGGATTGTTTTTGGTAAAAATTTGGAAAAATTCAACTGTTCAATTTAGACGGTACTTAGTCCATCAAGGAACCATGTTTACCGGCATGGCGCTAACCTTTTTTATTGCCTGTATAGGTTTTATTTTTATGCACTTTGATATGAAAGCTTTAGTTGATACAATTTTGCGCTGTTTTAACCAAGGGTCTCAGATTATTGGGATTCCATTTGCATGGCCTTTTACATCGTATGCATGGTTGGCTGCCATGGTAAAAAATCGAGTTTGGTTTGTATTGGTGATTTTTTTAATAAGTTTGTATTACTATTTGGGGCGGTTTAGTCCAACTCGCGCGATGTTATTAATTTTAGTATTTATAATGGGTTTTACTGGATTAAGCCCCCAATATCTTGTTTGGCTGGTGCCTATGATGTTGCTTGAAGAGCAATTTGGTTTTAGTGCTTTCTTTAATCTGTGTGTTTCCTGTGTGTTTCTTTTGTACTATGCCAATCCATTTTCAAATGCAGTTGCACCTTACCAAAATATTTTGAGTTTTGCTGTACTTAAAGGGTTTCGTTGGCTTATGCCGCCGGTTTTTCTGCTTGATGAAAAGGTTGTGGTTTATTTGCGTATTTTGGGTAATTACGTATTGCCTTTTTTGTGCATTGTATTTTTCATACATAGTTTAAGAAAAATGGGCAAAACTTCTTCCTTAAAATGGGCTAGTGCAAAACGGCCATTTTTTGCTTTTTTTTCTGGCTTTTTGTTAATAAATATTATTTTTAGTTTGGTTATTTTAATGATTATGTTTATGACTCATGACGATCTTGCGAGTCAATTTTATAGTAGAAGCGCTCTAAAGTTGCAAGCTTATGACCTTTGCCCAGGCTCTTTATCGCCAACAATTGGCATCTATGGGGGTTTTTGTTGGTTTAACATTGTTTTTATACTGATGTTTATTGCTTTAGTTTGGTCTGGGTTTGCTTTTTGGTTGAAAGTGAGTTTAAAAAGGAAAGAGAATTTGTGAACAAAAAACAAGCCTTTATCATCGGTGCTGGCCCTGCGGGACTTACTGCTGCTTATGAGCTTGCAAAAGATCATAAGTGGTGTGTCGTTGTTGTTGATAAAGATGTTCAACTTGGTGGTCTATCAAGAACAATAGAGTACAAGGGCTGTCGTTTTGATATTGGTCCTCACCACTTTATAACCGAACATAAACATGTCGAGGCCTGGTGGAAATCAATCATGGGTAATGATTTTATTCCATTGAAGCGTTTTACACGTATTTACTACAAAAAACGTTTTTTTCATTACCCCCTGCAGCCGATTAACGCTATTAGAAATTTGACTTTTATCGAGTGTGCACAGTCGGTTGCCAGTTATGCAAAGGCTTGGTTGTTTCCTAAGCGCAACGTCGTTTCCTTGCAGGATTTTATGGTGAATCGATTTGGGTATCGCTTATTTTTAATGTTCTTCAAGAATTACACTGAAAAGCTGTGGGGTATTTCCTGCGATAAGATATCAGCAGATTGGGCTGCGCAGCGTATTAGAAATTTTTCGTTATTCAAAGCGATCTTTTTTGCATTCTTTGGCAGATGGCTAAAAAAGCATACGCCGCGAACAATTCAAGACAGCTTCTACTATCCTTCGCGCGGTGCGGGAACTTTGTGGGAACGTGTTGGCGCAGCTATTGCATCTTCTGATGGGTGTTCCGTTGCTTTGTCTGAAAAGGTTGTCTCTCTTGAACATGATGGTAAAAAAATTATAGCAGCATTAACCCAGTCAGAGTTTGAGCATCATATGGGAAATGGTGCGCATAAATTGAAGCGCTATCAGGCTGATTATTTTTTTTCCACGATGACGCTTGCTGATTTGGTTGCGGCACTTGATCCATTGCCATCTGCTGAGATAGTGCAGGCGGCAAAGGCCTTGCGGTGTCGTAGTCTTATCACGGTGAATTTGATTGTAAATAAGACGGATATTTGTCCAGATCATTGGTTATATATTCATGAGCCGGGGGTACAGCATATTCGTATGGGAAATATGAATAATTTTTCATTAAAAATGGTTGATACCCCGTCGCATTCAGCATTAAGCTTTGAATATTTCATGTCGGTTGAAGACCAATTGTGGAAGATGTCCGATGCTGATTTAGTCGCGTTATGTAAGGCTGAGTTGGTTTTGTTAGGATTGGCTCATGAGTTTGATGTTTTAGATGGCATGGTTATTCGAACTCCTGATGCTTATCCTATTTACGAAGAACATTATAAAGAACATTTACACCTGGTTCGTTCGTATTTAGATTGTTTTGAAAATTTACAGCTCATTGGCCGCAATGGGACGCATAGTTATAACAATATGGATGTGGCGATGTTATCGGCAATGCAAGCGGTTGAGCGGGTTGTTGGTGTTGAGTATTCCTTTGTCACAAAAAGTGTGCAACGTCAGTGTTCAGTTTCTTGATAAAAGGAGAGGTGGGTTATGTGTGGAATTGCTGGTTTTATAAATATTGCACAGCAGCAGTTTACCGTTGACGAATTGTTGTTGCATAAAATGCAGAAGGCAATTGCCCACCGTGGACCAGATGCCTTTCGGGTATGGAAATCTGATGAACATCAACTTGGACTTGCCTTTCGACGGCTGAGCATCATC
>CAZBUZ010000041.1:0-10730 GCA_964495205.1 uncultured Pseudomonadota bacterium
AAGTACGTGGTTCACTCATCATCATGACACACCGACGTACACCAATATTGTGCAAAAAAATTTATCACTCGCCAGCGCAACCGCCTACTCTTTGGGTAAAACAACCGTAAGTCCAAGTACCGAAGAAGTTCGTCAATATTTTCATCTCACCGTTCCACAAAAACAACAAAAAGAAATCGAGCTTTGGCTCGCTAAAAATCACATCAAGAAAGCATTACTTTTATGCCCAAACACCACATGGGCGTCTAAACATTGGCCAACAGATCATTGGGTAACCTTTATTAAACTACTGGAGCAAGCACTGCCTGAACTTACCCCCGTCCTGGTTGGCACTTCATTTGGAACCGCAGCCGCCCAAATAGCATCTCAAATTCCGCAGGGCACATGCAAAACTTGTCCGCCGTGGGACCTGTTAACCATGAGCCACCTTATTAAACACGCGCAATTAACCATTGCACCAGACACAGGCCTTCTGCATATGGCTGACTTTTTAGGTGCTCCTGCTATCGGCTTATTTGGCCCAACGAGTAAAGATATGCACGGTCCATTCTGGACAAAAATCAATCGCACCATAACTATACAAGTGCCATGCCCTCATGTTTATCAAAAAACTCACGGCATTCCCGACCGTAATTGCATGGCATCCCTTACACCGCAGAATCTTTTAGACCAAGTTATAAGCTACCTTGAAAATACCCCCACTTTATCTTTACAATAAAAAACAAAAATAAAGGAGTTGCTAATGTTTTTTTTACTTTTTATTTTATGTTTGTTCATAAGTCCTTCTGGAGGACAAGCGAAGCCAATAAACAAATATTCAAAGCAAGATCTATTCGCACCCAAATCATCGACGAACCTGACCATACAAGAAGCTGTGGATATAGCCATTCTTAACAAACCAAATCTGCAGGCATATAAATACGCCATTGAAGCCAGTAAAGCCAAGGGCATGCAGGTATGGGCAGAATACTTGCCACAAGTTTCTATGACGACCAACATGAGTCAGGGCATTGGTCAAGACAATATAGCAACCAACATCAGTCTTGACGGCAAGCAACTCGTTTATACCTTTGCGGGCCCCATAGAGAAATATAAACTAGCAAAAAAACAAACAAACATCGTTGAATTAAGCAAAGACAAAGATAAAAAGGCGGTCAAAAATGCCGTAGAAGCAGCATTTCTTGAATGTTGGAAAGTACAGCGGCAAAAAGATGCTGTTTTTTCTTTGCACAAATCATCAACATCAACATTTCAAAAACAAGCCCATGCCAATAAATTACAGCTGCTCGATAAAAGCGATTGGCTCAAAAGCAATACAGATCATGCCCAAAATTTAGCATTGATTGAAAATTATTATCAAAATGTCGAACTGGTACAAAAAAAACTTGAATTCTTTATGGGCCAACCAATAGACCTCTCCCTAACCAAGCTCGAAAAACCATCATCGATGCCTAACAAACAAAAACATGTTTTAGCACTCGCTCTTGAGTGGCAAGAGCCCAAAGAAATCAAGCTCCTTCCGCTCACCAGCTATTACAAATACGCCATGAAAAATCGCGAAGAACTCAAAATAGCAGACAAAAATGTAGGCATCGCCAAAGATCAAGCATACATCGCCCAGCGCTCCAACCTACCCCGCGTAGATGTTGTCGCATCAACCGGTTATCAAAGCAGAGAAACAACGCTTTATGGCATTCCAGAAGAAAAATTAGGCCCACCGCTTCCACGCAATACTTATAAGGTTGGCGTTCAAGTTTCCTGGCCAATTTTCAATGGCTTACTCAATGATCACATTGAAAAAGAAGCACATGCCAACATGATTAAAGAAATGCTCGGAAAAGATCAAGCGTTACAAGATATTAAATTTGCTATCGAAACAGCGTACTACACACTCAATCAAGCGCTGACGAATGTCAAGGCAAAAAAAGTTGACCTTATGTACACACGTAATAATCTTAAATTAAAGAAGCTGCAATTTAAAACCGGCGACATCTCGAAGGTTGAACTTGATGCGGCTATAACCGAATGGGAACGCACGGAATATGCCTGGCTAGACTTGGTAACAGATGCAGCCATTAAAGAACGCAACTTAGCATTTGCTTGTGGCTATCCAAAAGAACTTTTTTAAAAAGGAATAACATGTTGTTTTTATTTTCACTTTGCGCACCACTCCTGGGCACGTTCTTCCACCCAATAATCGCATTACTCATCGTCGGTCTCGCTCTTTTCTTCAAAACTGGCATTTCAACCTATGGAATAACACTTGGCATACCAACCATAATCGCAACGCTTTGTTGGATTGTTGAACAAAAATCAACGAAGGCAGCTCGCCTTGGTCGCTTTGCTCTTAATGTTATGCTACCGCTTGCATGCATAATCATATTTGGACTTCATCCTGTTGGAAGAAATGCCGTGGCTTATTCATTGTATTGGCTCATACCGCCGATACTATTCTTCATGCAACATCACAATACATGGTTTAAATTAATCAACAGCGCATTACGCATTACCTTTATCACCCACGCCGTAGGCAGCATATTGTGGCTGCTCATTGTTCCAACAACACCAATCTACTGGTTAAGCCTCATCCCTATCGTTGCAGGTGAACGCCTTCGTCTTGCGACCATCACCTCGGCCATGCTAACCATCATCAAACTGATTGAGCGAGTAAAAACACCAAAAACTATGCACGCAATCCGCATTCATAACGATCGATAAATGCTTGACCTCGGCACGAGAACAATTATTCTTTAGGGGAGGTGCAGGAGGGAACGGCCTGCATAAAAATTATTAATGCACTTTATGCGCCAAGGCGTCCCCCTTGGAATCCTTAAAAGGACCCCATGCGTATTAAAATCAAGCAAATCACCGTTGCCGATATTGGCAAAACAATCAGCATTAAAGGTTGGATCAAAAGTGCGCGCTCATCAAAAAATGTATCATTTATCGATGTCAATGATGGTTCGCAATTTAAAGGGCTACAGGTTGTCATCGAAGCTTCGTTAAAAAATTATGAAGAACTCACTAAAGACCTAACCACCGGAGCATCCGTCAGCATCACCGGGGAACTCGTACCAAGTCCAGGTAAAGAACAGGCATTTGAGCTCAAGGCTCATGATGTAACAGTTATCGGTCGCTGCGATCCAGAAACCTACCCGCTCCAAAAAAAACATCACACCTTTGAATTTTTGCGCACCATTGCACATCTACGCGCTCGCACCAACACCTTCGGCGCCATTGCTCGCTTACGCAACGCACTTGCTTTTGCAACGCATAAATTTTTCCAAGAGCAAGGATTTCTTTATCTTCATACCCCAATCATCACGGGATCGGATTGTGAAGGCGCAGGACAGATGTTTCGTGTAACCACGGTAGATATCGAAAATCCACCCCGCAACGAACAAGGCAAGGTTGACTTTAGCCAAGATTTTTTCGGCAAATCCACCTATCTAACGGTATCAGGACAACTCAATGGTGAAACGTATGCCTGCAGTCTTTCCGATATCTACACATTCGGACCAACCTTCAGAGCAGAATATTCTTTCACCTCTCGTCACTTGGCAGAATTCTGGATGATTGAACCAGAAATGGCGTTTGCAGACCTTGCTGATGACATAGCATGCGCGGAATCGTATCTAAAATATTGCGTAAAGTTCGCCCTTGAAACCTGCCCACAAGACATGGAATTTTTTGAAAAACACATTGCTCCTGGCACCATTGAACGGCTTGAGCATGTTGTAAAAACGCCATTCGAAGTATTACCCTACACCGATGCTGTAGAAATCCTGAAAAAGGCTCCTAAAAAATTCGAATATCCCGTTGCTTGGGGATTTGATCTCCAATCAGAACATGAACGCTATCTCACCGAAGAATATTTCAAGAAACCAGTAGCTCTCATCAACTACCCTAAAGAGATTAAAGCTTTTTACATGCGTGAAAATGAAGATGGTAAAACCGTCGCCGCCATGGATGTCCTTGTTGCTGGCGTTGGTGAAATCATCGGCGGCAGCCAACGCGAAGAGCGCCTAGATATACTGGAAGCAAAAATCAAAAACTTGGGACTAAACGCGGATGATTATTGGTGGTACCTTGACCTACGGCGATATGGCACTGTTCCACATGCAGGATTTGGCCTCGGCTTTGAACGCCTCGTCAAATTCGTCTCTGGTATGGAAAACATTCGCGATGTCATCCCATTTCCTCGCAGCGCAAAAAACGCAGAATTTTAATCCAGACTGAAACAAAAGGGGCATGCGCAAGATAAAGAAAATACCTTTAGCCTTTTGCATGTCCTTTGTACCCCATCCATTTGTTCATTATGGTAATCTTTGAGATACTAAACCTATGTTATCATTACGTTAACCTGGGGGTCTTGGGGATATTATATGAATTTGGGGAAGTTTTTTCGTCCTACAATGGGACTTCTGACAATTGTTGCATGTACAACCTTCTCACACGCACACGAACAAATAAGCCACTCACAATCAAAAGATCATAACCGTCAACAGAAGCATCATCTCCATGATGCAATCATTAACGAAATTGACGCGCTTAAAACAAAGAATCCGCAGCAAACATATTTTTTCATCACCGATCAAGCAACACCATCACTCTATGCTTTTCTTTCACGTACAATACAAACATTTTGCGCAACAGAAAATATTGAGCCCCAGCCAAAGCTCATACTCGCCGTACACCCGCTACAACCCGACAAAAATATCAACAACTACAAAGCGTATGATGAAAAATGCCTCGCCTATCAAGCTCGTTCAAGCGGCAAAGCAATCATATTAGGCGAAAACATGTTAAGGCTACTCTTGGCAAAAGAACGTATGGCAGCTGGGATCTTTAGTTTTGTTGCCCACGAGCTCGGTCATATTTTCTATGATATTCAAAAAGACTTTGAAAAAGGAAAATCGGAAGTTCTTGCCGATGAATTTGCGATACACCTCACCAAAAACGCAGACCAATTTGCTTCAGCCTTCACCATGGTAATACTCGCGTTTTATCTTTTCCAAACCCTCTACAACCCACCTGGAGAACCACATCACATGCACGAACAAAAAATTGCCCCCATCGTCATACAAATTATTCATGCATTCTTTCCTATCGTTCAGGAGAAAATCACCCCTCTTATCGGCAACAATATCCCTGACGATCAATTATTCAAAGAACTGTTTGAAGACGCCTATAAACTGCTAAAAAAACCAATAGACGCTACAAGTCTTGCCCAAGAGCTTATACAAGCGCTCAGCACATTGTGCTCAAGTCAAGCAGAGGTAAAAAAACGCATCAATAACAATACGCCACAAAAATCTTTTTGGGATTATGTAATAAAAACAAAAGAAACACCAAATCCGGCTGTTCATCCACCCGTCTATGAGCGAATCCGACATGCTCGAACTCTTTGTTAAGCATTAAAAGAGGCCCCTCTTTGAAAAGAAGGAGCCTCTTTCCCGTTGTCTTATTACAAGGATTTTTTTATTGCTGTTCAAGCATTTTTTTAAAGGCTTCAAAAACCTGATCAACGGTAAGACCAGAAACAGAAAGTTCTTCAATGTGTTTTCCTGCTTCTGCATAATAATTCAAAAGCTCTCCGCTATGTTGCGCATACACACGCAAACGCTCACGAACAACTTCTTCTTTATCATCTTCTCGTCTGATCAACTTTGCACCACAAATAGCACACACAGGATTTTCCTGATCAGCAACCATAGCTTTTGATGTTGGCGTTTGGCATGCCTTATTTGAACAAACTAAGCGATCCGCGAGACGTTTGACGATTTCGTCATCCGGTATAGTCAGTGAAATGACACGGAAGGTATACTGAGAAAAGTTCTTTTTAAGCAACTCCAAAAAGAGCTCTGCTTGCTTTTTGGTACGAGGATAGCCATCCAGAATAATAGGATCGCCGTTAACAGTTTCCTTCTTCAACCAATCTTCCACCATGCTGGTAACCAATTCATCAGGTATCAGCCCACCGGATTTAATGTATTTTTCAATGGACTTGCCAACCTCATCACCACGAGCAATACGCTCACGGCAAAGATTACCAGTTGAAAGCACCTTAAATCCGAGTGACTTTACACACTCGCTTGCCAATGTTCCCTTGCCTGAACCAGGCGCACCAAAAAATAAAAAAATCGTATTTTTTGCGTGTTTCACAAGACCCTCCTGAGCCTGTTGCGTTTGTTGTTCTTGTTGTGGCTTTTGGGTCACCCCGCAACCTGCAAATAACCCCAAACACGAAATAATAAGTAATGAATAAACACTCTGCATAAAAATCCTTCACAACTCCTTGCAATCAACAACGGTTTTAAAGCAACGGCATAAAAACATAACTTAAATTTTTACGACGCCCCCACGCCTTACAAAATTCGTCACTATCATACCATACTTTTGTAGCATTGTTAGTCCCAAACGCAGAGTCTATGCATAAAACACGCTTTGCGGTAGCATCCCAACCAATAACTACCATAAGATGCCCAGATTGATAAGGTGTCGCACTTCCTTTCAGGGGCCCTTGAACACTTACCACAACCGGACAATCGCGCAATAAGCAATCGTGTAATGCATGAAACCCCGTTAGACGTTTCACACAACACGGAATCTTACCACCTGAAACATCATAGGCTGCAGCCACATTCAACACCCAATTTCCATAAATATCATGTCCATCATCATGCGCCAATGCGGCAAAATCAACAGGATCAACGATCTCGCCTCGATCAAAACTACCATCAGCCTTTGTTAAAAAATAACTCAACACGGTACTTGTCGATGTCGGTGAACACATATCTTTGGCTCGTTGGTGCTTAAGTATCATCTGCGACTGTTGCGGTACATTATCAATAAAACCACTTTCAAGCCCAGGTATCGACTTGGCTACTGCGTAATTATTGAGATTGGAGGCACAGGCATACAATGTCCGTACATCACTAAGCTCGGCTCCGCCAGTAGCCTCAACCTTCACCTCAAACTCCGTTGCCAGTCCATCCCTAGGAATTACTGAATCAACATTAACACGAGCACGATTATTTCTGCTTGAAAAAGATTGCTGTCCAGCCGCTCCCCATTCGGCATATTTTAGCCATCCAGACCACTCCTTCCCTTTAAGCCGCACCCAAAATGCATATTTTCCAGTCTTGGGCCTTAATGCATTCCACGATACAATGAGCTCGTTAAATGGCAACACCCCTTGTTGATGCCAAGCATATGAAGCATTCGCCGATTCCTCACCAGCTGCCGACACCTGATGGGCATACAAGCGGGTAAATGAACTATCCTTTTGTTCACTCCCCAAGGCAGTTGTTATAACAACGAGAAAATAGAACAATACACCTCCATAGACCAAGCGCTTCATCTACTGCTCCTTTTTTATCAAAAATCACTTTTTACCTAAGCCTACCCTCCTCTGGGGTTAAAAACAAGTCCCATTAAGCTAACAAATAGTATTTTTTACACACCCAACAATAAATCGCAAGACTTTTGACCAATTCTATGGTAAATTAGGGTAAATTGATTTTTAATGTCTCTGCTCTCGTTATCTTCTCAAACAAAAAGCGATTGCTCGCATTCATTATTGTCTGTTCGAGAATGTACGGGTTGAAGAATTTGTTCAAGTATAGGTTAGGTAAGTTATTTAGCGAGGTGCTTTGATTAGATAAGTTGTAAAACATGCGTGAGGAACACGCTTTAAATTGTTGTATTATTATTTTCATGCTTTTTGTTAATGAGAAAGAATATTTAAAATGAAATTATACGTAGGAAATTTAGCTTATACAGTAACAGAACAAGAACTTCAAGACATCTTCGCACCTTATGGCGAAGTTAAATCTGTAAACATCGTCAAAGACAAATTCACTGGCCAAGCTCGTGGTTTTGGTTTTGTCGAAATGGCTGACAAAGAAATGGGTCAAGCTGCTATTGATGGCTTGAATGGTAACGAAGTCAACGGTCGCAAGATTCGTGTTAACGAAGCTTTGGCCAAAGAAGCTCAAGGTGGACGTCCTCGTTCATTCGGTGGTGATCGCGGTGGCCGTGGCGGCAGTCGCGGTGGCTTCGGCGGTAGCCGTGGTGGTTTTGGTGGAAGAGATCGCGGCAGTGATCGCGGTGGTTCTTCCTGGTAAGCCACGTTACCAACTCGTTAAGACATAAAAAAAGAAGCGCTTTGCAAAAAGCGCTTCTTTTAGTTTATACAGATGATACTCCTTATCCCGCTAGGGTAAATGATGCCAAATCATGAATTTGCAGCATACGTTCTGTATTTGCAATCCGTTCAACAATAGTTTCAAATCCTTTTTTACCTAAAAGCTTCGCTTCTTTTTGTTCGAATAGTTCGCCCAATTGATAAAATTCTTGAGGAGAAACAATCGCATGAAATGCTGGGAAAAGAACAGTATCCTCACGAGCATCATGCACACGATACATGGTGATAAATCCACGCAATAATAAAATAAGCTTTTCTTGTTGTGCCACATCATCAAGCTCGCCCGCAAGAAGTATTTCCTTTATCGCCGCGGTCGCCTTACGCCCAACATTGTGTTGTTCTTGTAACACAACAACCAAATCATTAAACATGCCTGCTTGTACAAATCGCGGGAAAATGTGATCTTCTTCTAATTTTTCATGATAATTTTCTATAAAGGTACCAATCATCTCAACAGCATGATTCAATGCAACCACTTCTTGCGCAAGAAGCGATTTTTTTTCCTCCAAACGATTCGCTATCGCTTCATATACCAACAATAAACGGTGTAAAACCCCATGCTCTCGCATGAGGTCTTCAATAGGTGATACTTCGGGCTGCTTAAGGGCAAGTTTCGGCAGCTGAGTACATGCAGCACAAAATAATAAAAGACCAATAATCCACCAAATAATAAGAAATATACGTTTCATTAAAAATCCTCAATTAATGATTTATGCATGCATGATAAATAGAGATGCACCGTTGAGCCATATCAACCCACCGCAAATGCCCCACCTCACGCGCTCCATTTTTTCTCAACTCCTGACTAAGCTCAGGGTGTTCAAGAATGGCAATAATTTGATTTGCCATAAGATGCACATCCCAAAAATCGCTTTTAAAACAATGACTCAGAACCTCGCAAACACCTGAAGAATTTGATAATACCACTGGAACGCCATGACTCATCGCCTCAAGTGGCGCTATCCCAAACGGCTCACAAACAGAAGGCATAACATACACATCAGCCATCCCATACATGCGATCAACGGCATCCCCCCGTAAAAATCCGGTAAAAAAAACATTTTCGGCAATCCCCATCGCAGCAGCACGTTCAATAAGCATATGCTCCATGTCGCCCGACCCAG
Source organism: uncultured Pseudomonadota bacterium (assembly GCA_964495205.1). Lineage (GTDB taxonomy): Bacteria > Babelota > Babeliae > Babelales > RVW-14 > GWF2-38-10. The sequence goes on from CAZBUZ010000041.1 coordinate 9,334, forward strand.
CAACAACAAAATCAATATCACGACGATAGGTCAAAATTTTTTGAGCAACAGAAAGAAAATAATCCGGTCCTTTTTGTACCGTTAATCTTCCAAGAAATAGAACAAGCGGCCGAGGGTGCTTTTTCCCTACATTTTTTAAACCACTTGAAACAGCATTATAGACGACCTCAACATGCTCAGCAGAAATATAATATCGTCTTATTATTTTTTGCTTCGTGTAATTGCTCACCGCAATAACTTTGTCAGCATGCTCCATGCCATATTTCTCAATGTGATAAATATCAGCATGCGCTCCCAAATCACCCGAGCGATCAAATTCAGTCGCATGCACATGAACAACAAGCGGCTTACCCGTTATTTTTTTTAAGGCTACACCGGCGCGATACGTCATCCAATCATGAGCATGGATAACATCAAAGGATTCTTTTGTCAGATGATCTATACACGTTTGCGTATAATGGGCAACAGCATCAAAAATATCGGTACCATACAGGCTATTTTTTTTACCACTGATTTTACCTCCGCTAGAACCTGGATGGGCATACTCATGAAGCTTCGAGGCAAGTGTTATTTTTTTGAATGGGTTTAATGTTCCAAGAACTATACTTTTGAATCCTGAACCAACAATAGGATTGTCGCCGGGAACAACTAAAATAACGCGCACGTTGTTGGCGACAAGCCCCTCAACAATGCCCGCACACGCTGTTCCAAGACCTCCAAGGTTATGGGGAGGGAATTCCCAACCTAATTGTAAAACGGTCAATCCCATCACACAGCCCTTGCCATACGTTTTTTAACAGACTTTTTTTTAACAGCACCATTCGTTTCTTTAAATTTTGGAGGATTACATGCCTTACACAAGCCGAGCTCCTCGAGTTTTTCAAGATATTTATTAACCGCGATGATAAATCCGGCATGGCTCCAGGTTAAAGGAGCAACTGAAAGTGGATCTCCTGAATATGGATTAATTTGCTCTGGAAGTATTTTAGTAGCTAACGCGTGCTTGGCAACCCAATCAAAAATCTTAAGGGCCGGCGCAAGTTCCTCCATGCTTTTAGCTTTACAAATGTAATATTCAGCAAACCATAAAGAAACGATAAACCACGGATTTCCTGGAACATCATTCCCCACACGGTAATAATTATCATTTTCATAGCGAGCATACCCTCCAACAGCGGTATTGCAATGCAATATTTTTTCTATGGTTTGGAAACTTGATGTAACACGCTCATCCTGACAGTCGAGTAGTTTATATTCGAAAATGCCATAGCTACTGCTTGCATCAATTGTGTAGTCTTTTTTTACACACCCATGCTCTTGATAAAACCCTTTGATAAATACTTGTCGATCTGGATCATAAAATGATGTTATCGTACTTTCACCTAATCGTTCAGCCA
>CAZBUZ010000042.1:0-10696 GCA_964495205.1 uncultured Pseudomonadota bacterium
TGAAACAACTCTTTTTTTAGCAAAAATCTCTAAAGAGCCGACTTTGCGATTGTAGTTCGTTTCAAACTCGACTCCTGGAAATTTTTTAATATAAGCAGCTTTGATGCCGTCACAAACAATGGCAATGATTTTTTCTTTATCTAACCCGCGTTCTTCTACCAGGTCTTCTATTACATTGGAAAGATTCACCGTTTTTTAGCCCTTGTTTAGTTGATGATTTGATTGATTTGACTTACGATATGCCCTTTTAGCACGTAGACAAAGCTCGAGAATATAACTCTCTATGTTGTAAATTACTAATGACCATATTAGAGCAAAAATTCAGGAATGTGAAGCAGTTATTGAGCTTTGGAAATTTAAGCACCTTCTCACTGTTCTATTTGTCATATGAGCTATTTTCCCAACCCCCTCTCTTTTCTTTTTTTATATTTTAATAAGTTATTTAAGATAATAATAATAGGCAGAGCGATTTTTGTTGATAACTTGTCCCGATGTGTCCGAATTGGCCTATCTGGAGGGTTTATTGCCCTCTGGTTGCAATGTTGATAACCTGTTGATAACTTGTTGATAAGTTGTTGATAAGTTTGCCTGTGTCATTGAGAACAAGCTCTAATAGACACCTTTGAGATTGCTTGTTGGATAGGGGCTGTTTTTTTATTGATTGGATGGGCTTATTCGGTTGGTGGATAAAAGTTATCAACAAGTTATCAACAAGTTATCAACAGGTTATCAACAAGTTATCAACAGTTCTATTTGAATATTTTTTGCAATTGCGCCTCTGGGTTTTTTCAAATTGTCGACCACTGGTCAAGGTGTTTCATGGTTGTGAAGAAGGGCGTTAATTGTGATTGCATATTTTTGACTATATGGTGACTCGCGACACTTGGACGCATAACGGCTTGTATAAAATCTTGATGCGGAAGTTCAAAAAAGAGCTTGCATAAGAGGGCGTAAAGTTCTTTTTGTTTGAAGTGATTTCTTACGTGAGGATTTGAGGTGATAATAGCAACTTTATTTGGCGTTGGTAGCGCATTCCAAAAGAGTTCAAATTCATCTCGAAGCACCATAAGATCGTCTTTACCGTGAAAAAACATAATCGGTATTTTTTGCAGGTTCTTTTTATTTTTTTCAATGATGTTAGCGAGTGATATATCGCTTAAGTCAAAACCTAAAATATTTGTCGCGGTAAATTCGAGTGCTGATTGTGTTATCTTGCGTTTAAAGATGAAGTTGTCCTTGAGGCCGCCCTCTTGTGGTACACAAATAAGGCGCGGGTCTTTTTTGAGTTTTTCGATGAAGCTGTTGAGTGATAGCCAGCATCCATCAAGAACAAGCTTGTCAAATACGTGCGGGAAATTTGCTGCAGTTTTTAAAAATACAAGCGCACCATAACAGACACCTACGCCGTACAATTTATAGTTTGGATTGTTTTTTAATTGCCGTACGCGTTTGGCAACCGCCAGGACATCGAGTTCCTCTTTTTTTGCTATCGTAGCAACGCGAGCGTCAGCTTCAAAGAAATATTGAGAGATGCTTGATTTCCAAAATGAGGGTGGATGATCTTCATCATATCCGTGACCGCGAAAATCAAACATTACCACATCTGAATGATCGAACATGGCAAGAAGCGGCGACATAATCTCGCGATTGTTGGTAAATCCAGGTCCAATAAGGATGGCGTGGTCGCTGTTGCGGTCAAAAAAGGTACAATGGATGATGACATCATCTTGTGTTGTGACGCTAAAAAATTGAGCGCCAAGGCGATCGCGGTGCCATTGCCGAACCTCTTTGGGGTTTTGAATAAATTTGGTATTAAAAAAAAGTGAGTTGTTTAGGTGGGGATAGCATACCTTTGCAAGTTGTTCTAGTTGGGGTGGAAGCTCGAAAACCTGTTCATTGTTGCTGTTTACTTCTGTTTTATAGGCGTAGGTAAACGGCTTTGCTTGTATGGTATTTGTTATGATTGCGAGCAATAAAAAAAACACACTGTTTCTGAAAAAAAGCATATAATATTCCTTGTAGTTATGGCTATTGGACAAAAATCCGGTAGTTTATGTATAGCAAAAACAAGGGCAACCGTCATTTTTTTGTTTAAGGAGAGGGTTCTGATGCAAAAAAAACTTTTTTCATTTCTGTTGTTAGCTTGCTTTGCCGTGAATGGAAAAGGCGCTCGTGAAATGATCGTGTCTGTGCCTGTTGCAAACTTGCGAGCGCTTGATGTAGCCGCTGGTTTGCCGAAGGATCTTTCTTTGGCTGATTTGCAGAAACAACGGGAAAAAGATGTGGCGTTTTATCAGAATGCTCCTTCAATCTTGAGTAAGGATAATCCATTACAAGAATCTCACCTTCTTTTTGGCGAGCGTGTTTTCGTTGATGATAACTTTCGCATTGAGGGTTGGTATAAGGTGCAGGCGCTTGAGCAAAAAATTTTTAGCGATGGGATATGGCGGGGGTGTCCTGGGTTTGTCCGAGCCAATTGTCTTATCGAGAAAACCTTAGCATATAAACCTTGTTTGGTGGTTGCGGCACTTTGGGCTGATCTCCATAAAAAACCCAATGCAAAAAGTCGCGTAATCAAAACTCTTTCTTTGGGGTCTTGTTTGTCCGGGGTTAGGCGCAGGGGGAATTGGTGGATTGTGGATACCTCTGTTGGTCGTGGTGCTATTTTGGCGACGGATGTTTTTGTTGTGAATGAGTCCATAGAGCAGAGCGAACAAGCCTTGCGTGATGGTATTGTTGGGTCGGCTAAAAAATTTCTAGGATCGCCCTATATTTGGGGTGGATGTAGCGCGTGGAAAGATCAGGCGAAGCGTCCTCTGCAATCATTGCAAGATCAGGTGACGGGCGTTGACTGTTCTAGTTTGATGTATCTTGCCTATAAGTCTTACGGTCTTCTTGTTCCGAGAAATTCCCATGACCAATATTTGATGGCGTCTCCTCTTGCTTCCGGTGCTGAGTTGCGGTCCGGAGATGTGATTTTTTTTGCCAATCCACAAAGAACGCCACCGCGGGTTACGCATGTCGTTATGTATGGGGGTAAAGATGAGCGGGGGCGCGATCTTATCGTTGAGAGTGGTGGTAAATTAAAACCATATGGGGTCTATGCTATTCCAACAGCTGATTATATTCGGCTTGAGGGAAAATCTCTTGACCAAATAAGCAATGGTTATTTGACGCATTGGTTATGTGAGGGTAAGGAGACTTCGGAGCTCGTTTATTTGGGAACGTTTTTTACAAGTGACAAGCTGCAGGAATTGCGGCGTGAATTTTTGAAAGCGAAGTTGGGTGGTTGATAGATTATTCTTTGAGGCGCTCCAGAATTTTTTTCATGTCTTCCCAAACAACTTTTTTTGCTTCAGGATTTCTCAAAAGATATGCCGGATGGTAGGTTGGCATGACGGGTATGCCATGAAAATCATTAAATATGCCGCGTAATTTTGTGATGCGCGCATCGCTACCCAATAACGCCTGAAGTGCTGTTGCCCCAAGCGCGCAGATAATTTTGGGCTTAATTATTTCTATCTCGCGAAATAAAAGAATGCTTGTGCAGGTATCGCTTTCCATGGGAAGTGGTACGCGGTTACCTGGTGGACGGCATTTGACGACATTTGAGATGTAGACATCTTCGCGTTGCATGCCCATCGCCTGAATTATTTTATCCAACAATTGTCCCGCGCGACCAACAAAAGGACGCCCCTGCTGGTCTTCATCTCTCCCTGGGCCTTCACCAACAAACATGAGCTGTGCGTGTGGATTCCCTTCACCAAAAACAACCTGTGAGCGTCCTTGTGTTGCGAGCGGGCAGGCCTGGCAATCGTGGTATTTTTTTTTAAGCGCATCTAATTGTTCTTGGTTGCTGTTATGCGATGGCGCTTGATTTTCTGATTGTTGTGTTGTGTTTTTAGTTTGCAGTGCCTTTTTTATTGTTTGTTCATGGTACACAAAGCCTTTGGGCTGAGTTTTGAGAAACTGCAAAAAATGAAGGAGATGTGTTTTTTTGTTGAGTGTATCAGCGTTCATGAGGCTCCTTTATGTTAAAAAAAAAGCGGGCAACAACAGTATATCGTTGTTGCCCGCTTTTGACTACGTCGTTAGGTTAGATTTATTTTTTCCGTTTTGTTGGTTTATCTGCTTCGCGTGTTCTGAAAAATTTATTCAGGAACGTTGACCACTTTGTTGTTTTATCAAAGGCCGTCTTGAGATATGAGTTATGAATAGTTCTTATTGGGAAGTAGAACGATAGGCCCGTTGCTTCATTAAGCGAGCTTCCTGCTACATTGGCGATGATCATGCGTTGTAAGATGGTTAATCCTTGTCGTACCTTTTCTTTAAGAACGCTGACTGCTGATTGGTCTTTGCCTTTACGTGCTGACAATAAGCTTTGGTGAAGGCTGAGATAGAACTTGCCAAGGTCTATGTAATCTGGATCGTTAAATTCTACGGTGTTTGCTCTGCTGAAGCGAATGTCTCTGATAAGTTTTGCGCATATCGATCCTTGAGGCGAAGAAATGAGATTGGTCAGGATCTTGGTGATTTGTTTGAAGTTCTCTTCCATTGCCGAGACGAGATCAACGTTAATAGCTGATTGCGTGTAGTCACCGTGTGTTGGGTAGTAATAATTTCCATACGCTTGGACAATGTGTTTTGCAAAGATGTCTGGCGTTAGTGTGCTACTTGCAAATGGAGCAAGAACCATTGAGTAATCATAGCCTGCGCCTGGTTCTACTTCTGATGAGCCGACCATGTATTTAACCGTGTCTTTAACTTGTGAGCCGACTTCGATCATTTCCATGTGGCATGCGTCCATGCTCAAGATATCAAGCTTTTGTCCGCCCAAGAGTTCACGGCTTACGCGACCAAGGACCGCGGTAAGGTCTTGGTTGGTAAGGTATGTTTCAAATGTGTCGTTAAAGGCGATGCCGCGTTCTGTAAGAAGGTGTGGGAATGGATGTGGAAGCGAGCCTTGTTGACGCATAATTTTGCGATTAATTTCGTATAAGCCGGTTGTTTTATTGAAGACAAACAATTCATTACGGTTGCTGAGGACCAGTCTGCCCCAGATGCTTGGGTCTTTGATGCCTGAGCCATGGTTCCAAAGGACTAGGCAATGGTGGTTTGCCGGATAGTTTTGCAATGACCATTTAACAAATTCGTATAAGCTTTCTGGGGTTCCGCTCACACATGCATTGTTTCCATGCTCTTGGTATACCGGCGTTATGCTTCCTTTTTGTACGTAATAACGGGTAACTTCTTTAACGCTTATCTCGTCAAGCTGAAAAAGCACGTTCATGGTGTTGCTTGACCCTACTTGCAGCATTTGATGAATGTTTTTGACCGCGAATTCTCGCAGGTTGTTGTTTGCTGCAAAGTAAACGATGAAGTTCCAGTCTTTGCGAGCTCTGCTGTTTGCGGTAATCGTTGTTGTTTGTGGAACGAGTTGTGGATTGCTGCCGATTATTTTTGAAAGCCGTTCGCGCTTTGGCGTTTGTGGTGGCTTGGGTGCCACTTGCGCCATGCAGCTAATCGAGAAAAGCGTGACGGCAGCAAGCGATACTACTCTGGTGAGTATTTTGTTCATAAACAAGTCCTCCCTGAAAGGTTTGTGAAGGAAGTAAGACACTGACTTTTACCCTAGCAAATGCAATTTTTTTTAAGCAAGCTTTTGGATTTTTCGAATAAAAGCGGTTTGAAATAACAGCTACTTCCCCGTGTTAACCGATCGGTTAACACCAGAAAACCACGACAAGGCGAAAGTCAACCCAAAGGTGAGCTGAAAATCGAGGAAAAAAAACTGCAGCGGATTAAATAAAAGCATCAAAAGGCATACAAGCGTGAGCACGTGAAAAAAGTTGATGCTGCAGTTAAAAAGCATGCCTATTTCGCTGAGTAAAAACGAAAAAAAAGCGCGGATGAATGGTGTGCTTGCCCAGCTGAGTGCACCATAGGTACCGCAAATAAGAACAAGAAGGATGCGCTTGATGATCAGGTGAGCCGGTAGGAAGCTGAGGATGAATTTCCACATGAGAATGAACAAGACGATGTGCAGGCCTGAACGCGCCAGGTAGTGAGCGAGTCCCCAAAAATTAAAAATACGCCGGAGGCGTTGGGTGCTGTCCGGGTCTTTTTTACCTAAAAAGATAAGCGAGTAATAGCTTGCTGCTCGCGGTGATAGTTGTGCCATGATGTTTTGAAAAGTGTTGTTGCGCAGGTTCCACCACCAACGCCTGATGCTCCAGGCTGGATGGTTAATGATCTTGATGTCTGGATTCTTCCATAGAAAAATACTTGCCAAAAAACCTTCCTTAAGAAGGTATGTGCCATAACTCGGGTTGCCTGATAATGTTTGGTGAGGTGTTTTCTTGATGGTTACCTTTTTTATTAAAATGGTGTCACCTACTTCGACCTTTGTGGTATGTTTAACGGAGCATTGTAGCTTAAAAGAGAACGGATGTGTGATCGCCAGATCAAGGACCTCTGTTTGTTTCCAGCATGGCTTTGTCGTTGGTTGGATATGACGATCGACGACGGTGGCTATGATATCTTGTTCTTGGTTGGCGATTTTTGCGAGCATGTGTTCAGCGTGGTTTTGTTGCAGGTTCAACACTAATGCGCCGATGCACAAAAACAATCCGTTCAGCGCGATCAATTCTACGCGGTGCCATTTTCGCCAGCAGATTACGATGAGTCCCGTGCCAAACATCACACAAACAAGGGCCAGCAATGCTGTGTTGACTTGATAAATTGACTGCAGATAGATGCCGATCATAAGGCTGATCAGGGGTGTAATGAATGGTGAGAGGTTACGAGCAGTGAGCATGATGTATCGTTGTAATAGCTTGTTTGAAGACTTCAACCTTTTGGCCTGTATCCAGCTCAATGATGACGGTGTTTTGCGCGATGCATATGACGGTTCCGTGAAGATTATTGGCTGTTGTTACGGTGACGCCGATTTTAAGATCCTCAGCGATCAACCGTTTGTGTTGCCGCTGTTCTCTTTGAGGGCGGATGATGAGCAGGTAGCTGGCGGTAAAGATTGCCAGGAGCGGGACAAGGAGGCGGGCGCCTTGTATCAGCAAGCCGATATTGTTGAAGATGAGGCTTTGAAATTGATGGGCTAAATCCATGAAAAACATTGTTAAAATCAGTTAAAAGTTGATAGGTATAATTGTTCGCAACAATACCATATTTTTTTTACGTGGGGAAATTTTATGAAAATAACGCAATTATTTGGTCGAGAAATTTTAGATTCGCGAGGTTTGCCGACCGTTGAATGCCATGTGGAGCTTGATGGTAGTCTGTGGGTTTCGGCTTCGGTTCCCTCTGGGGCTTCTGTGGGTAAGTTTGAGGCTATTGAGCTCCGTGATGGCGATAAATCGCGTTATATGGGCAAAGGCGTTTTGAAGGCGATCGCAAATCTGGAGCGTGTTATTCGCCCTGCCTTGATTGAAAAAGAGCCGGATGTGGTGAAAATAGACGAAATCTTGTGCGAGCTTGATGCAACACCAAATAAAGAATTGCTGGGGGCCAATGCCATGTTGGCGGCAAGTATTGCGGTAGCTCGTGCACAAGCGCTTGAAAACGGCTTAGAGCTTTACGACTTGCTTGGTCAGCGCTATGAGTTTGGCCAGCCTGCTATGCCCTATTGCATGTTTAATATTTTCAATGGTGGCGCTCATGCGGACAATGGTGTACCCCTTCAAGAATTTATGATTATGCCGATTAGCCAATCATCGTTTGCAGAAAGTTTGAGGCTTGCCGTTACGGTTTATCATGCTCTCAAGTCTGTGCTCAAGAAGGCAGGTCTTGCCACAACAATTGGCGATGAAGGAGGTTTTGCGCCACGGTTGAGCAATGCTAAAAATAACGAGCTTGTGGTTCTTGATTTTTTAATGCAAGCGGTCGAAAAAGCAGGTTTTTCGCATGAGCAGGTTGTTTTTGCGCTCGATGTTGCAGCATCACAATTTTATAAGGCATCCGATAAGCGTTACCTGGTGAATGGGCAGGGGCTTAATTGCCAACAGCTGATCGATTTGTATGTTGAGATGTGCAGCAGATTCCCGATTTTTTCGATTGAGGATGGCATGGACGAAGAAGATTGGGCTGGCTGGCAGTTGCTAACAGCTCAGCTGGGTGCGGATTTGCAACTTGTTGGCGATGATATTTTTGTGACCAATGTTGATCGCATTGAACGTGGCATTGATGCGAAGGTTGCCAATGCGGTGCTTATTAAACCGAATCAGATTGGCACCGTGACCGAGACGATGCTGGCCATCAAGGTTGCGCAAGCTGCTGGTTATAAAACAGTCGTTTCTCATCGCTCGGGTGAAACAAATGACCCATTTATTGCGGATTTGGTTGTGGCGACGGGAGCTGGTCAATTCAAAGCCGGGGCGCCGGTGCGCGGAGAGCGTGTGGCCAAATACAATCGCTTGCTTGAAATCGAGGCGTTGCTGAGCCAATAGATTTTTGACATTTAGTCTTGTCGCTGGTATAATAATTATTCTTTGTCAAAAAAATTGGCAAAAGCGATTTTTAGCAAAACTTTTAGGGGGGGATTATGGTTACAAAAAGAACCTTTTTTGTCTTTTTTTCTAGTTGTTTATTGACGGTTGGTTTTCTCGGTGCGACGTTTTCATGGAGCAGTGAAGGGGTTTGCCCGTCTGATATTGAGGTTTATAGCCCAGGATCAGCAAGCGCCTTCCCTGAAGTGTTGTATGGCAATCGGTTGTTGCGAGAACCATCTTCTGTCAGTACGCTTGTGATGTCGGGTTTGCCTCATAGTTATTGTGTTGTTGCTGACCCCGATTTTAGTGATGATGCAACGCAGGCTGGTTCTTATTTTGAGCGGTCATTCGATTTGTCAGATCAATTGATAAAGGCCGCTGATCGTGGAGACGTTGATGCATTAGGGGTGGCCTTAAAAGACGGTGCTCTTATTAATTTTCGTTGTGATCAAAGAGGTGAAACGGCATTGTTTCATGCCGTAAGGGCACACAAAAAAGAGGCTGTGTTGTTTTTGTTAGCACAGGGAGCATCAGCTTGCTTGGAGAATGATCATCATCAAACGGCCGCCGACGTCGCGATTTCATTGCACTTATATGATATGCTTGTTTTTTTAGTTACTGCGATGAAAAAAGACGGTGAACGATGTCCAGAGTCGTTGTTTATTTCTGATATGAGCTTATTTGAAGCTATTCTGTCTCGTGATGTTAATCAAGTTCGAGATCTTGTTCAGCGTGAGGCTTTGGATCTCAATGCTTCGATGCCTTTTTTTTATGTTTTACCAATGCAACTTGCCTGCCAGTTAGGTGATGTTGAAATGGTTGCTTGTTTGGCTGAGTTGGGTGCCCGCTTTAATGTTGGCGCGATTTTTAATCAATCAACACCACTGTACCTTGCTGCACAATTTGGGCATACGGCGCTTGTTGATTATTTGTTTAGAAAGTTCCCTGAGTTGAAAGATAGTAACGGTTTTCCACATTCGCCTTTGTATGCTGCCTTATGTTGTTGGCATTACGAAACCGCTTTCCGTATTATTGCATCGGGGGTAATGATTGATGGTTGCAGTAAGGCATTTATTGATGCTCGTCCAGAACTCAAGGAGTTGTTGGGCCTTAAGTAGTTAAAGGTAAAAATAAAAAGAGCCGGGCGGTTTAATTAAACCGCCCGGCTCTTTTTATTTTTGTAGGTGTGCAATACGTTCATCTTATCCCACGGCTTTAAAAATCGAGGGTTCGAGATGAGTGTTTTGCCTGGATCCCGGGTCACCGCCTGCCCGGCAAAATCATAACAATATTCGAAGGCCAATCCCGTGGCAGGCTCGCCCGGGATGACAACCGGCGGGCATTGCTCTCGCCACCTCTATGCCAATGTTTTACTGTTTAATTATTTTTAGATGAAAGTTGTACCTGAAAACCAAGCGCATTGCATAACGACGAAAGACTACTCCATCGGGGGTTGCCCTGCGCAGAAAGTATACGGTAAAGGTTCTGACGAGTGATGTGTGCATTCTTAGCGAGCGTTGATATGTCTTGGCATTGAGCCTCCAAAACATCTTTGAGCGCTATCAAAAAAACCTTTTGATCTTCATCCGTCAACGCTTCGTTAAGATAATTAAGCGCAAGCTTTGGATCTTTAAGCTCATCAAGCAACCACTCGTTGTAGTTTTTATATTTTTTCTTTTTATTCGCTTTCATGCATCAACTCCTTATATGCCTGCCAATATCGCTTTGCACGAGCAATGTCGCGATTTTGGCTTCCTTTGTCCCCGCCGGCTAAAAGTACAATGATTGCCGAACCCTTTTTACCATAATAAATCCGCAGGCCAGAACCATAAGCGATACGCAATTCACATACCCCTGCGCCGTTTTTCAAAGGCTTGCAATCGCCAAAGTTTCCAACCCTTAGTCGAGCGATTCTGGCAATAATAATGGATTTTGCCATCCCATCGAGATCTTTGTGCCAATCGACAAAGGGCTGCTTCCCTGAGGATGTGGTATAAAAAATAATTTTTATGTTGTCCATACAGAAAGTGTAACATATAAGTGACAATTGTGCAATCTGTTTCGCGTTTTCGCGGCTCCTGGTTTTGTAGATGGTGGCTTACTGTATTGCGCGTTTGCCCTGGGATGAAGGAGACATCCGGCGGGCGTTGCTCACGCGTGGCTACTATTTTGCTGCATGGTCCTATCGCGCA
>CAZBUZ010000043.1:0-10507 GCA_964495205.1 uncultured Pseudomonadota bacterium
CTCGGGCTTAATGATACCACAACCAATGAGATCATTCTCATGCATGATTTTGACGATATCGCCCACACCTTTCAACCCATTATAGAACGATTAAAAGCCAAAGGATTTTCATTCGAGTTGCCGCACATTAACCAGAAAAAGAATCCCGTAAAACATTATAAAACAAAGACACAATCAACTTGATTTAAAGCAAACTAATCGTATACTATGCTCTATTATTGTCATTCCAAAAGCTATTCGCAAAAAAAGGATCTTGTATGAAATCAAAAATTGTTCTTTGTGTTCTACTTGCAAGTCTTCATTATAGCTCTACACTCATCGGCATGAAACCCACCCCTCCAAAAACAGCTACCACAAGGCGATACAGTTTACAAGAAATGCAAGAAATAAGACACTCGCCTCTTGCACAAACTCGTCCAACCAATCTTTCTTTTATACCTGGGGTAACTGTTTTGCCATTTCACGAGTTGGCCGCTGCGCTCATGTACTCTATCGCAACCGATGCAATGGAAACCACAACACCACTTCTTGAGCAACTTAAAAAATATCACCAAAATGGTTACCAAGAAAATGTCGCTCACGTCATCAAAGAGGCTAAAGAAATTCAGCTTTATAGAAACATCGATCTCAATGAAGAATTCGGTCGCCACTGCGCCATCTTAAGTCAGGATCAAGAATTCATGGCTCGTTTGGAAGCACAAAAACAAATAGGTAAAGCGCTCGAGCAATTTTTCTCGGCACCAAAAGAAGCATAAATTAAAAAAATAGATACTCAAATAAAGGCGAGGCGTTAAAACGTCCTCGCCTTTATCGTATTTAATCCTGCGCTAACTCATCAAATGATACATCAGCAACAGGGTATTTTTCCCAAGCTTTAAAGTCAAAGTGCCACCATTCTGAAGGGATACCAATAAACCCATGTTTTTCCATCACCAACTCAAGCAGTTTGCAATTTCTCCTTGCTCTTTTGGATAGCATTTTTCCATAAATTCTATGCGCCAACGCTGAAAAATCATCATAACCAGATGGCATTTCAAGTTCCTTGCCGGTTTTCAAGTCAATCAACGTAAGGTCAACGGCCGTCCCTCTATTATGTTTTGATCCCGCTGCAGGATTTGCTACGTATTTTTGTCGTTCTATTGGATCAGGAAAACGATCGCTCACCACATCCCAAAATATCTTTTGAACCGACAAGGGGCGATAACCATCAAAAATCTTTAATCCAAGCCCAACAGCCTCCATTTCTCGCTGAACAGCATCTAGCGCAACAGCAACTTCTTTCTGCAGATAGCATCGAGCGGATGGATAAACAACATTGCCAGTAAAATTTTTTTTAGTAGCATAACGAATATCAAGACGAATATGAGGGCTAATTTTTATCAGTTCAACGAGCGATGCAAAACTCCACGAACTCACAAGCATGGAACAAAAAAACAACAGCGTAAGCCAAATCTTATAACATACCATAGGCATCCCTTTCTCATTACCACAAGCATCACTATGTTCTTACCTTAACAACCACGCCAGAAGAACGCAAGAATGCCACCCCAAAAAACAACGACAGGTACGTTTTTATATGATACATTACTATTAAAGTTTAATATTAAACGCTGAAAGGTTGTGAAATATGGCACAAGCTAAGCATGGCAATACCGTACAAATTCATTATACCGGTAAACTCGATGATGGGTTTGTTTTTGATAGTTCGCTTGAACGTGAACCACTCGAATTCAAAATCGGCGACGGTTTTGTACTTGAAGGATTTGAACAAGCAGTTATCGGCATGAATCCTGGTGAATCAAAAACCATTACGCTCACGGCCGATCAAGCATATGGCCCTTATCGCGAAGAAATGGTAACCATTGTTCCCAAAGAACAATTCCCACCTCATATTACACCTGAAATTGGACAACAAATTCAAATTAATGATAAAGAATTGGCGCAACCTATGATTGTTGCCATCACTAATATTTCTGACGAAGGAATAACGTTAGATGCAAATCATCCGTTGGCGGGTAAAGATTTAACGTTCGACATCAAGCTTGTCGCTATAAATGATTAGATAAAAACTTCGTCTTTTTACTTCACAACTGGCAGAAACTGGTCTAAGCTAGTGTCATAACATATCAATTTTATGGTGGGGCCCATAGCTCAGTTGGTTAGAGCAATCGGCTCATAACCGAAAGGTCCCTGGTTCAAGTCCAGGTGGGCCCACCAGTTTTCGCTACTCGCAACTTATATTTTACGAATACCAACAACGACAAACACCATACAAAGTGTTACTAAAAGACAAAAGCGAAAAGATTCTCCAGCATCACCAATCATCCAAAATTGAAACAGAGGTGGTTCATGACAGGAAAAGCATTGTGGCAAAGCATAAAGGCTCTTGTCAGTTGTGATCAAAACATCGGCAAAACAGAAGCTGACATTACGACAATACAAAAAAACATTCAGACCTCGCAGCTACAAATTGAGCAGCTTAAAAAACAACTTGAAAACAATCGACTCAGGCTTGTTCAAGATCAAAAAAATATCGACTTTTATGAATTGCAAGCTCAATCTCTACACGATACAGAGGAACAAAAGCGCAAACAACTTGATAACATCAAAAGTCAAAAGGAATATAAAGCGCTTGAAAAAGAAATCGAGCTTGTTTCTACGCAACGTAAAGATCTTGATGACCTTATGCTCCGCACCTATCACCAAGTAGACTTGGAGAAAAATAAAATAGCCAAAGAACAAGAACAATTTGAACAAAAAATAGCCCAATTAACCATTGATATTGAAAATCAAAAAAACAATCTCAGCACTCTTGAAGAACAACTGATCAAAGCCAAGGCTGAAAGAAAAGAAGCTGCCGAAGCAATACCAACCGAGTGGATAGCACGGTATGAACGCATGCGACACAATGTAGCAGATCCTATTGTCCCTGTAATCAACGGTTGTTGTAGTGCATGTTTTTATGCTGCTCTCCATCAAGATATGGCCAAACTAAAAAAATCAGGGCTCCTTCTTTGCCGCAATTGCTATCGATTCTTGTATTATGACGAAGAAGAAGAACAGGATACACAAAAAGCATCTTATTAACATGAAATGCCTTTCTTATGGAAAAACAATTATCGCTTATCGTGCAATCTCCCCTTTCTTCTCTGCATACAATTGAACATTGGAAAATTCATATTGATGGTGCAGCACGAGGAAACCCAGGACCAGCCGGTGCTGGCGTATTGATCGAACAGGAGCACAGGGCCCCCATAAAAGAGGGTATATATCTAGGCGAGAAAACAAACAATCAAGCGGAATATATCGCCCTTGCGTATGCAATTTTTCTCGTACAAAAAAAAATAGATTCATCTTCTGATCAAGTTCAACACTACCTTGAAATTTATTCAGACTCAGAATTGCTCGTTCGTCAAATGAATGGTTTGTATAAAATTAAAAATGAAACACTTGCCTTGATAAAAAGAAACATTGAAGCATCATTGCAAGGCATGCATTATAAGTTCATTCATGTTGTCCGAGAAAATAACAAAGAAGCAGATAAATTAGCAAATATCGCCATCGATAAAAAAAATAAAATTCCTACCGATTTTCTAAAATTTCTGGCAAACTGTGGTTTTAAGAGCTAAAAGAATATTTCGTGGTTTCTTCGGGAGTCGTCTTTTGATACAAAATATACTATGTCTTCTATTTTTTCTTTTTGCCTTGGAAAACAGTTGTCTCGGAATAGCAAAAAACCATCAAGAACAACCGAAAAAAACAACAGAAAAAAAACACATTCTTAAAAAAAAGCCTTTACCCAAAAATAAAAACCCTCATAAAAAATTAAAAAAAGATACCCCCAATCACAAAAAGCCAAAGCAAAAAAGGCTAAAAACAAAAGCGCTGTTTTTAGCAAATAATAGCAAACATAACGCAAAACAACCTAAAGAACAATCTATAGCACTTGACGAAACCGAAGAATCACCAACAAATGATGAACTAGCGACAGCCGAAAATACCAATCAGACACATTACATTCGAGTTTTACTTGATGAATATCCCTCCCAAGAATCACGTACCATAACCCTCAAGGCTCAAGATGGATTTGTTCTTGAAAGTCCTGCACATTCAAATGTAACGGCACTTTTTCAAGCCGAACAACTCGTAATTTTGATTAAGGATGGTTCGTTTTTTTTAAAATGCCAAGATGAAAAATACCGCAGAATTAAGCATAACGACATTGAAATTTGTTCGCCTCACAATAAGGTTACCCTTAACAATATCGTTTATCAAGGAAGTCTCCATTTATGCCAAGATAGAAGAACCTCATCAATTCTTGTTGTTAATAAACTTGATCTAGAAGATTATTTATATTCTGTTGTTCGCCATGAAGGCATCCCATCATGGCCACTTGAGATGCATAAAGTTCAAGCAATAGCTTCGCGTACTTTTGCTTTGTTCCATATGAAACAATCGCGGCTCAAAAATCCACGCGCTTATTACGATATAAAAAATACCTCCCACTGCCAAGTATATAACGGCTCCCACAAAGAAAAACATTTACGTCAAGCAGTTGAAGAAACGCGCAATATGATATTAACGCATAAAGGAAACATCGCACTCACCATGTTCGACATTTGCTGTGGCGGCATCATCCCTGGAAACTTGCGCCAACGAGACGTAACCAAGCCCTATCTTTACCGTAAAGAGCCGTGCCACTTTTGCAAAAATACACCCGCCAACTATTCTTGGCGAGAATCTTGCAGCAAAAAAACAGTTCTTGAGCGTTTAAAAGATAACGCAAAATGCAAAGATAAGCTTAAATTTTTTGGGTCAACCTTGGTCGACATACAGGTGATTGATAAGGACAAAGCAGGTATCGTTCGGAAAGTAAAATGCATTGGAAAAAGACATAACACTATTCTTGCTGGACACGAAATTAAATCGGCATTACGCAGCCAATTAAAAAGCACCGCATTCTCCATCAAAAACGATGGCCACCGACTTGTTTTTAATGGACATGGCAACAGCCATTTTAAAGGATTATGCCAATGGGGAGCTAAAGGCTTGGTGGATCGAGGATGGCATTTTAAAGAAATTCTTCAGTTCTACTATCCTCAAACAAAGCTCAGCTACCTAAAATAACACTCACTAACATTACCATTCGCCCCTGGAATAATAAAGTGGAAAAAGAAAAAAGGAGTATAAGGTCTATGCCAGGCTACAAAACCCATTTAGCCGGTGGAGTGTGTATTTTTATTTTATCATACTATCTTCTGGTAAAATGTAATGGACCTCAAGCCCCCCTGGGAATGCCTCTTCTTTTAGGGGCAACGCTGTTTGGCTCGCTTTTTCCCGACCTCGACATCAATAGCAAAATTCAACGGTTGTTTTATCTTTGCATTATTGCCGCCTTTTTAGTTTTTTTGTTAACACATCAATGGTTTAACTTACTCATCACAGCAGGACTCGCCATCCTTATTGGCATTTTGCGACACCGAACAATTCTTCATCATCCTGTATTTCTCACCTTGCTTCCGTTACCCATTATTTACTACATGTCAAATAACAATTATTCCCTAACGACAACACTTTTGCCAGCCGGTTTCTTTATAGCTGGAGCCTGGTCACACATTCTGCTTGATTTTGGCTTCAAAAACCTCTTCAAAAAGCACTAATCACATTTGACGACACTTACACCTTCACGTAAGATAATGAAGTAAAGCAACAGAAGAAATGCTCATTTGAAAAAACATTATTGATTATTCCAGCTTTAACATCATTAATATTTTTTCAATAATTCTCTAACGCGCTATTCTTCTTTTTTGAAGAAAACCTCAGGGGGCCACGATGTTATTTAATTTTTTGAGTTCTTTTAGAAAACCATCCGCGTTAATATTAGCAATTGTAAGCGTTTACTCGATTATCAACAACCTCAACGCCAACCTACACGAGCAAATCCCAACTACTGCAACCAATATGATTGGTGCCCAATATCTTAATCCATTTCGCAAAGAACTAAAAAAAATAGATACCGCTATTACGAACATTCAAAAACAAATAAAAAAAAATCCAGCATCACAAGACCAACAGCAACCAGTTCTTGCAAATCTTTTTCAAGCGCATCATCAACTTGTTAACTTTATAACCGATCGAGAAATCACCCTCAATCTATTTGCACTCAATGAGGTGCTTAATCAAGAAACATCAATCCCTCTCATCGATGATAATGATTATGAGCATAACCTTTATGTTGCCTGTAGCCCATTAGACAAAGACCAAGGGACTTATCAAACAGATGATCATTTACTCCATCATCTAGCAGCAAGCCGCACGCATCTAACAAGCGGCTACATAAAGTGGGCAAAAACACTCGCCATGCCAACAAGCAACGTAGACGCCCTACGACGCACACAAAATGTTTCAAAAGAACTGCTACGAAATGATGACCTACGCAAAAAACTTGAAGACATTTTACAGCAGATAAAAGAAGACCATTTAGAAGATTCATTTCTGTCATTCTGGAAAGATGAGGCGGCAGCTAAAATTATCTCGAATGCCCCTTATGCAACAAATAGCAATTTCGCGCCAGTCATTGAGCTTCTGTTTGCCCTCAAGGGAATTAAGGGCGGAGACACTAAAGTGCTCCAAGAAGCAATTGAAAAACTTGACACATCGCCTGCTTTTATCGGCACTGTAAACTGGTCAACGTTCATTCAAGATGCTGGCATGATTATGTTTGGCGTCAGCATGGTAACACATAGCTGGCAAAATCTACGAGAAACCGTTTCTGCAATTCCTCATGACTTTTCATACTTGGGAGGCTGGAAGGCGCTAGCACTCCCCATCATTCTCCCCGTCATTCGCTATCTTGCTGGTAAGATTATCGACCTTTCGCTCAAGAATCGCATGCGCAAAGAATTAACAAGAATTACAACACTCTGCGAGGAAAACCAAAAAGCACCAGCCCAAACGTGTAATGTTAGTATTGGCAAAATAGATCTCGCCTATGAAACTGAACAACAAGCAATCGATGCCAAAGCCTTGATCACCAAAGAAATGCCCCATTGCCAAGTAACCACGGATACAAACAACAGGTTAATGATCACGCTCACGAAACAGGAAGAACGCGCATTCCGTTTTGCGCATCCTCTCATGAAGCATGAAACATTAGCAACCATCGTCATCCCATGTATTGGATATTTGTTCGCCTGTCACATTGGCAGTGGCACACCGCTCTTAAGTTGGGACGCTGTTGGCAACATCCCATTTACCAATACACCAATTCCTGTTCCAGGCTTTACGCTTTTGCCGTGGCACCTTATCAAATCGCTTACAAGCGTGGGACTCATTCCTGCATATGCATACCAACATTTCTGGAAAACACCACAGAAATCAATGCTCAGCACCACGCATAGCATTCAACTGGCCCGCAAAGTATTGCTTGATTTTGCTCAATTAATCAATCATGTAAAACAGATACAAAAACTACTACTCAACAATCGCGTCATTCGCGAAAATCTGCAACAAGAAATAAACGAACTTGATGTTGAAAAAGGATTACATCAAAAAATCGAATTCGCCCGCATGTTACTCAAACAAAACGATGCCTTTTTACAAAAAAATGGCATCAGTAAGGATGACATGAAGATCTCCATCGCGTACCTTGAAGAAATTCAAAAAGAACTCTCAACGCTCCTTGATACTTTGCAGTCATACGATGGGGAAACAGAGATCATCACACCACATAGTTGGTTCTCTCCAACGGGATTTATCAAAAACCTTAAAATCAGGTTTGGCTCAAATAACCTTCTGGCCGCCTACAAAACAATGAGTTCAATTAAAGATGCATTTGCACCTTGGCTTGAAGCACTCGGTGAAATTGATCGCAAACTTTCTGAAGCAGCATTACTCAAAGATTTTGAACACCAAAATGTTACATTTTGCTTCGCAGAATACGAAGATCAAGCAAGTCCGCATATCGCAGCAACCAACTTATGGCTGCCTCACCTTTTACATAAAGGGACGCCTGCAAACATCGTAGCGAACAGTTTAGAGATGGGCAAAGATGGGCAAGCAACAACAATTATTTTATCTGGACCGACCGAAGGCGGTAAATCAACCTTTGAACGAGCCCTGGCAATAGCAGTACTTATGGCAATGACCTGCGGTATCGTCCCTGCTGAACGCTGGGTTTCAACCCCGTTTGATCGCATTCTCTTATCGTTCAACGCCACTGATAATTTGAGCAAAAACGAATCTGGTTTTGCGACAGAAGTAAGCATGATTAAAAAGATTGTTCAGCAAAAAAATACCTGTTCCCCTGGAAATAATATATTGATCATCATCGATGAACTATTCCAAAAAGTTCAACGATCTGGAGAATACCTCAGCTATCAGGTTATCAAGGATAACTTTATCGATACACCACATGCCCTCAACCTCATTGTTTCACACCGTGAACAACCAAAACAACTTGAACTAGAAACGGCTGGCCGCTGCCAGAATTACCACTTCATCTTAAGAAATGAAAAAGGAAGATTAGTCAATACCTATCGCATTGAATCAGGCGTCCTCCTCAGGCCAAGACACACAGCGGTAACCTTAGCAGAAATTCTTGGCAACGCTGAAGACGCCAAAAATCTTCAAATGGTTCATGATGCAGGACTTATTTCATCTTAAAATCACCCGTTTGCTATAAATTATTACGCATATATAATCATTAAAGAACGCGACAAGGAGTTGTTTTCTACCTGAAAAAACAAGGCGTGTCGAACTTGTATCAAAATGTGGAGGTTTCTGTATGAAAAGGTTCATGCATTCAACAAAAATCATTGTTTTGCTCTGTTCTATCTCGATTATTGGATGGACATCGACCTTTGTTCCTGCCGAACAACCATCCATAGCTATAGCGATACACAACCACGTCAATACCACAGCAGAAAAGCAAGCCGAACAAGAAATCATCGATGCAACATCACTTAAAGAATTAGAAATCGATCAGGTTTCCACATCACTCGATTGCACAATCACCAGCATTGGAAGCGCAACATTTAATCATGCACTTAGGCACCCCACAACCAATCGCATGCATTTGATTAATTTGAAAAATACCATTCAACAGCTTATTAACAATCCAGATCTTACAAATCTTTTAACAAACATACTTTCTACGATCAAGGAAAATGAGTCGCTGCTCACCGTCTTACTATTCAGCAAAGATTCTCTCTATAGCACTGAAACACAAGAAGCCATACCCGTTCCACCAATGAGCAGCGTTAACTCAATACTTGAATCACTCTTAGGAAAAGGCGCGCCAAGCCTCCCTATTGATAGAATCCGAACAATAAAGAATCCAATACTTGCCAATCTCGCCTTCTTTGGCGTCACCCTCGCTGATATTGCAACAATGGGAATACCCGCGCTATGGAGCTTTTATTATCTAAAGGAAACGCTCAAAAAAGGATCCCTTTTAGCACCAGCCGGCTTGTTCGCCTTGTTATGGGCGGGAGGAAAAGATTTTTTACAACGGCATCGAACATCGGGAATGGTCAAAGATCACCTACAAGCCCTTTTTACCTTTGTGGAACAATTACGGAAAATAAATACCCTACTCACGCAGCACACAGATCTTATCGAATTATTTCCAAGCCTTGCACTTATTAAAACGTTTGTTGAAAAACCACAAGAACTCTCTGAAAACATAAAACAAATACAATCCTATCAACCAGGATTTTTTTCAAGTCTACTCCCAAGTAACACCTGGGGAACCTACAACCGCGTACAAGAAGAACAACAAACCATGCAAAAAATATTCAAGGCAATCGGCTTACTTGATTTTGTTCTTTCATTAAAAACGTTATACGAAAAGGGTAAAAAACAAAACACACCATTTTGTTTTGCCACCTACACCGAACCTGACCACATAACTCTAGATCTACAATCCGCCTGGCACCCGCTCATTGATCCTAAAAAAGTTGTCACCAATGGGCTTACCCTTGGCGATCAGCGCCATAACACAAAAATCATATTAACCGGTCCCAACAAAGGAAAATCAACAACCTTAAAAATGGTCGCGCTTGCTGCATTACTCGCACAAACAATCACCATCGTACCAGCGGCGCATGCGCAATTGCCTATCTTTGATTATCTGGGCGTCTACCTTAACCCTTTAACAGGCACAACAACAAACAGTCCGTCTGAATCACAATTAGAGATTAATCGCATGCAAGAAAATCTCACCACCATTAAAATGCTTGCCCCACATCAAAAATCACTGACCGTTTTCGATCGCTTATTCAGAACAGAGGAGCTGGCAAAGCAATATAACTATTCTATTGCGCGTGGCCTTACCGAATTCAATAATAACATCAGCATAATAGCTACAAACAATAAGCACCTGACAACGCTGGAGCAAGAAACTGATGGAATATTTACCAATTATCAAATCGATGCAACATTCAAAATCAGCCCCGGTCTTAGCTCTTGTACACATGAGGTTCCGTTC
The DNA here is from genome assembly GCA_964495205.1 of uncultured Pseudomonadota bacterium. Taxonomy (GTDB): domain Bacteria; phylum Babelota; class Babeliae; order Babelales; family RVW-14; genus GWF2-38-10. The sequence goes on from CAZBUZ010000043.1 coordinate 10,490, forward strand.
CCTGAAGCTTTCTTAGGC
>CAZBUZ010000044.1:0-3574 GCA_964495205.1 uncultured Pseudomonadota bacterium
TTTTACTTGTGATTAATTATCTCACTTTCAAACTAAATGTCGATACGGCCTAGATCAGATAAATATTCTTGAATCAACCAAGATTTATTTATCAGGAAAAGTTTGGCAAAAATATCCGGCATCTTGCGATGTGTCCATAGCAAGAGATATTTTTATGCCACAATGTCGGCAATTTTATCAAAAACAATTAGTTCTAAAGACTAAAGAAAATGGTGACGACGTTTTTGTGTGGCGATTTAAAGGAGTTTTTGATCAGTATCCACTTATTTCACCAACCTTTCCATTAGATGAACAATATTTAGCCTTAGTTTTGGATCATCCTTCGTTGGATAAAAATGTTTTACTGGTGCCTGATGTCGATAGCTATAAATTTATGAACCCTAAAATTTTACCGGGTATTAATAATAGTGTGCGATTATTAGATAGATTTTTGGATAAAAGCTTTTTTGGGTTAACCCCCGTAAGACGTGATGTGAATGTTTGTCCTGCCGAACGCCTTGAACTGATTGGTAAAAAGTATGATTTAACCTTTAATGTGGTAACAAAGAGAGATTTGTTGGGCTTTTTGATCATGTATTTATTGCCATCGGTTCTTGCTTTGTTGTTATTGTTCGTGAATTTTTGTATGGCGCGTCGTCGACACATTTTAACAAGTGTCTCATTGATTTCTGGTATTTTCATCGGTATTATTTTTGCTCACGCCGCATTGAGAAGAGTGTTGGTTGGTCCTGTGATCTTTTATTTAGAAACGTTTTATGTTGTTCCGTATTTTTTAATTATTTTTGTTTTAATTAATTTATTTTTGTTTGTTCAGAATGTGAAAATAAGGTTTATCACCTATCATGATAATTTGCTTTCAAAGATTCTTTTCTGGCCAATTTTTTTGTTGATTATGTTTGTGATAACAAGTTGGATGTTTTGGTAAGGTTATCGAGCATTTATTTGTTATGAACAATTTCTTCTTTGTTTTGTGGAAAGTAATGCTTATTGTTAATTGAGCTTTGCACATAGCCGTCAATTTTTTCTCATAAAATTTCATGTTAGAAAAAGAATGGCTGGGTTAATGGCTGTTTGCGATTTTTTCGTCAGTGAATGAGGCTTCTGGCGGGGGCGTTTGCTAAATGAGTGGCTTCTTTTTATGCTTGAGTAGTACAGCAGAGAAGATGGTCGGCTCATAGATTTAGTTCATAATGATGCAGCTTATTGGGGGAATTCTTATGGACCTTTTTAGAAAGACTCTTTTTTCAGCAGCGCTTTTTGGTGTCGCTTTGGTTTCTAACAGTAACGCCATGGAACGGCATGATGATGGTGCTGATGAAACAACGCTAAAGCGTGCAGAACGGATCCTGAATGCTGTTGCGATTACTGAGCCTTGGTATAAACCGATTAAAGGTTTTGCCTTTGCCGATAAAATGCGTAATGCACAGACAGCAGAGTCATTGGCTTATGTGGTGGCTGCTGCCGGAGCTGGTGCAACGGGGCTTACCCTGGGCGGGTTTCTTTTGTCCTTGAAGATGGGATCCCTCGACACGTTTGGCAATATTTTTGCATCCATAGGGAAGACGCTTGTACATGGTGTTGTTAGTTGGCCCACATTTTTTGCTACTGTTCCTGCCTCATCAGGTGTTTTGTTTATTAAAATCATGCGGTCATTATATCGTCGGTCTGCTTGTGGTGCCTGCTTGGATGTGAAATATCGTCTTGACTGTGTTCTCAAAGAGCTGAAGGGGCTTGATGCCTGTTACAAATTTGATTTTAGCTCAGGACAAGAGGCTGAAAATTGTTCACGAGCGCTCTTTACAAATAGCTCTTGGCCGCTACGTGAATTACTAAGCAGATTAAGTGATTTTGTTGCAGAAATTGATGGTATTTATCGTGATATTCAGAGCATTGAAAAGAGTGGCATTAATCATGATTCTGTGCGGTTAGCTATTCCCGCACTTAAAAATGCTGCTACGTTGTTGTCTCGACGCTTGGTAAGTAATATTGCGTTTATCCAACAAGCGCCCTCATTTGAAAAACAAGAACGTGATTATGTTGATTATCAGAAGCAACTTAAAGAAAATGAACAACGGCAAAAGGATCGTGACGCAGCTGCACAAAATGGTGCGGTGAGTTATACAGCAAATTATGGCAGCAGAACGGCTCCGGCGGTTGTTGTGAATAACTGATTGCGATAGAAGGGTTCAAATTTTTACACCTTGGATTGGGGATGTTTAGGGACTGCAAGGTTCATCATAAACGCCATGGCGTTTATGATGAACCTTGCGCATTTTTGCGATTTTATGGCGTGAATGTAAACTCTTGGACAAGGCTCATTTTTGTGGACTGGGCGTATTCTTCAAGTTCTTCGCTGTTTAAAAGTGCTTTATTAGCATCGAGAAAGCTTACGACTGATGTGCTGTTGATAACGCCATTGCGCAGGGCTTGCTTGATGCGTTCTTTATCTGCGATTGCTTTATCGAAAGTGGTATTTTTCATAAGTGTGGCAACAAAGCATGAACCAAATGCATCGCCAGCCCCTATCGTTGTAATAACATTTGTTGGTATGGCGGCATGATAAAATATTTCTTGTCCAGTGCTGACATATGCACCGTCAGCCCCATTGGTTACCATTACAATTTTAGGTCCCATCGCATGTACCAGTTTGAAAAATTGACTGAGCATAAAAGATCCGTCTGGTGTTTTAAGCGGAGCTTGTATGAGTGGCGGATTATCATTAGTTAAGGGTTGCTGCGATTGATTAAGTAGTTTTTTGAGCTCTGGTTGTTGTTGTATAAGTGACGTCATAAAGTATTGCGCTTCGGTCTCATTAAGTAGCAGAATGTCTATGTAGGGGAGTGATTGGTTAAATTTTACTACCCCGCCCTTGAGTTGTTCGCTGCCTGGGTTAACAACAACGCATACTTTGTTTTCGTGAGCTATTTTAACAAGCGGTAATAAAATGTCACTTGATTCTCCGTTGAGAGAGGTGATATACAGGATATTGGATTGTTTGAGGGCGGCTTGAGGAATATCTTCCGTCTTTAAAAATTCGTTAGCCCCACGATAAATTAAGACAGAGGTGTTGCCATCTATCGCCGGCATAATATAAGAAATCCCGGTTCCTTCTGATTGAGACATGATAATGGTGTCGGTTATAACACCTTCTGATTGCAGCTTTTTTATCAAAAATTGTCCACGATCATCGTTGCCAATTTTTGAAAACGTACTAGTTGTATAACCTAATCGCGAAAATGAGATGGCGGTGTTTATTGCACCTCCTCCAATGGTGGAGGTGTCGGATGGATTTTTGATATCGATTTTTTTCCCGCCGGTGGTTGTGGTCGTCGGATGTATCTTGTATCGAATAAATACGTCTTGCAGCGCACCGCCAACCGTTAAAACTCGTTGAGCATTAAGCTGAAATGAAACGGCGCATATCCCGATGCTGAACGCTAAGGAAATGGATTGTAATAAGCGTGATGGATGTGGACGATAACTCATAAAATACCCCTTTTTATTTAAAATATGAGTAGATGGTGTCCAAAAATTAAGTATAAGCGATAAAGGTTGACCTTGCCATAAAAAATAA
>CAZBUZ010000044.1:3674-10077 GCA_964495205.1 uncultured Pseudomonadota bacterium
CTTGCCATAAAAAATAAATAGAGATAGATTGGAAAGGTAAAATTCATAGGGTTATTGAAGGTATAATGATAGTGAAGATAAGGATTGGCTATGGCGTCAAATGTTGTAACCTTGGAAAAAATTGTTGCCTTGTGTAAGCGGCGTGGTTTTGTCTATCAATCAGCTGAAATTTATGACGGTCTTAATGGTGTGTATGATTTTGGTCCAATGGGGACATTATTAAAACAAAACATTAAAAACGCATGGACAGCAAATATGACAAGCTGTCCTGAAGAAATTTTAATGCTTGATGGATCTATTTTAGGATCCGCTTCTGTTTGGAAGGCATCCGGTCACCTTGATAATTTTAGCGATCCTATGGTTGATTGTATAAATTGTAAAAAGCGCTATAGAGCTGACGATCCTGATATAAACCTTGAAAAGCCATGTCCTTCTTGTGGTATTAAAAACTGGACGGGTATTCGACAGTTCCAGTTAATGTTTCAGACTAATCTTGGGGCAATGAGTGATGCGGCAAGTGTTGCTTACTTGCGTCCAGAAACGGCTCAATCAATTTTTATTAATTTTAAAAATGTTTTATCAAGCAATCGCGTGAAGGTTCCTTTTGGTATTGCCCAAATTGGCAAGGCCTTTAGAAACGAAATTACGCCAAAGCAATTTTTATTCCGTATGCGAGAATTTGAGCAAATGGAAATGGAATTTTTCTGCAAAGAAGAACAAGCAGAAGATTTTTTCAATATATGGAGCGACCGTCGCAAGGCCTTTTTCCTTGGCTTAGGTATCAACCCAGATAAGATTAGATTGCGTGCACATGCCTCTGATGAACTTGCACATTATTCTAAAGCTTGTTTCGACGTTGAATATTATTTCCCTTTTGGGTGGAAAGAACTTGAAGGTATAGCGAATCGCACCAATTATGACTTGTCTCAACATTCTAAATTTTCAGGTAAAGAGTTGTCTGTTTTTGATGAGGCGACAAAAACAAGTTATATTCCTTATGTTATTGAATGTTCAGTTGGCGTTGATCGGTTATTTTTGACGTTGCTTTTCGATGCCTACTACGAGGATGAGGTTGAAGGCGAAGTTCGAACGGTGCTGCGATTTCATCCTAAAGTTGCTCCGATTTCAGCGGCGATATTGCCATTGACGAATAAACTTTCAGAACAAGCTGAAAAGCTTTATGTTGATATTAAGGCTAAGGGATATCGTGTTCAATTCGATTATTCTGGATCAATTGGTAAACGTTATCGTCGGCAGGATGAGATTGGGACGCCCGTATGCTTCACCTACGATTTTCAGACGCTCGAAGATAATACGGTAACTGCGCGAAATCGAGATACATTGATTCAAGACCGCATTGCTATCGATCGAATTGATGAGTATTTAAAAGATTTATTAAAATAATTTCTGAAAGGATCTTGTTGCACATGCAAGGTCCTTTCGTCGTTTTAGGGGATCATGAAAATTATTAGAAAAATCTATGATTGGATGGGAAGAAAAGTCCATTCATCCCATGCAATATGGTGGTTGGCAATCCTTTTTTTTATCGAATCTTCTGTGTTTGTTATCCCGGTTGATCCATTACTTATTTTGTTTTGTGTTGAAAATAACAAACGCTCCTTCTTTTATGCTACCGTTGCAACGGTAGCTTCCGTTTTTGGTGGACTTTTTGGTTATTTTATTGGTGCTGTTCTTTGGCAAAGTATTGGCGTTGCCTTAGTATCCTGGATTATTTCTGAGGCAACATTTTTTTCTATTGTTGCCAAATACAAGCTCTATCAAACATGGGCTGTCTTGATCGCAGGATTCAGTCCTGTTCCTTACAAGGCTGTAACGATATCTGCTGGTTTTTGTCATCTTCCCGTGGTTCCTTTTATTTTTTATTCTATTTTGGCTCGTGGTGCTCGGTTCTTTTTGGTTGCGAGTCTAATCCGTGTCTGGGGGCCGCAGGTTAGGGTATTTATCGATAAATATTTTAATCAACTTGTTATTGCTTTTGTCCTCATCGTGGTTTTAAGTTGCATCTTTTTAAAGTAAGTCTTAATAGAGTTTGGCAAGGAGAATTATCTTTATGATACAATTACAAACGCCTGCTTTTAAAAAAATAGAAGCTCAAGCACAAGCAACTCCTGATTGTATTTCTTTTTCTCAGGGTGCTTTGCGTGTTGGCGGGGTTCCTGAACCGATTCGGGAATATGCTCGAGACATTTTAATGACCGATAAAGCTGATTACTATGTTAATGGATTAGGTATCATGCCGCTGCGAGAAAAAATAGCGGAAAATTTGCAACAGAAATATGGTGCGATAATCGATCCTCGGCATGTTTTCGTAACGCATGGTGGTGTCGGGGGTCTGACTTCGATTTTTTCAGCGTTGCTTAAAGAGGGTGATGAGGTGCTTTTGCCTGCACCAACATATCCTGTGTATCATAACATCATTAAAATGGCTAAAGCGAGACCTGTTTTTGTTGATTCTTCATTTACACGTGATATTGGCAATGGGCGTGAGGGGTGGTTTTTTGATGGTGATTGTGTTAAGGCTGCAGTGACATCAAAAACTAAGATGATTGTTCTCGCAAATCCTTCCAATCCAACAGGTATGAGCTTGAGTGAAGCTGATCTGATTAACCTCAAAAAATTTTGTGAGCAGCATAGAATTTATTTGGTAAGTGACGAGGTATACGAACACTTCGTTTTTGAGGGAGATTTTTATTCAGCGACTCCTTTTGTACCACATTCAGAGTATGTGCTGCGTGTTGGTTCTTTTTCTAAGAATTTTTCGATGAGTGGGTGGCGTGTTGGTTTTGTAGTAAGTCCTGCGCATATGATGGATACATTCTCAGCTGTTCAGAGCGGAACCATTTGTTGTCCAACTGCCATATCGCAATATGCAGCCTTATATGCACTTGATCATCCAGAGCTTATGGCGGAGCAGATCGCTACGGTAAAAAATATGCGAGAAGTTGCCTATTTGGGTTTACAACCATTGGTGAAAAAAGGAATAATCTCTGTTGCTTATCCGCAATCGAGTTTTTATTTATTTGTTAAAACCCCAGAGAAAGATTGTAGCGACTTGGTGATGGATATTTTGAAAAAGGCTAAAGTGGCATTAGCTCCAGGCAAAGATTTCGGTCCATTTTGTACCGATTCATTTCGTCTTTGTTATGCACGAGATCCTAAACTTGTTGAAGAAGGCATTGCGCGGCTCGTGAAATACTTTGAAGAGCGGTATTGATCTATAGCCGAGCCAACCCTTTTTCTTTGCTTTTATTAAACATAAAAACAAAAAAGGCAATGGCGCTGGTTAAGTAGAGGGCATTTAATGCCAGACTTGTGAGTAGCAAATTCCAGGGCATGATGTTTGAAGAAAGAATCAAACGCATGCCCTCAAAAATATAAGAAGAGGGGATCATTTTGGCGATGAATTGCATCCAAGCAGGAAGAGCGCTAACCGGATAGTAAACAGCGCTAAACGGTGCTAAAGCCCAAAGACTCATCCAAGGGAGCGCTTCAACTTTCATTCCCCAATAAATAATAAATCCAGCGCCTAAAAATCCAATTGCCCAGCCGAAGATGGTCAGTGAGATGCTAAATGGGATAAACATCCATCCAATGCCAAAAATGTTTGTAGCATACATGATCCAGACGATAAACGAGCAAAATGCAAGAGACGCAAGGACACGAACAAGACTCGAGATCATGAGCCCAACGATCCATTCGCCAACTGTTAATGGTGTAGTGAATAGGGTCATGAGGCTTTTGCTGTAAATTTCTCTGATCATTGTGATTGAGATTTCATAGATTGAACGAATAGTCATTTCCCAAAAAACAAGACCTGTTAGGATTGCGACAGCGATGTATGGGAGATTGGCAGCATTTTGTGCAAGCCACACGCTCATGGTTCCCCAGATGATGATATCTAAAATTGGCCAGAAAATTGTTTCAATAATTGCCATGGCATTGTGCTTATAACGAAGGAGCGTGCGTATAACAACAGCTTTGATCCGGTGCCATGTAAAAGTTTTCATAAAATCTCCTTGGGGTTATTGCTTTTTGGCGACATGAAGAAAATAATCTTCAAGCGTTGGTTTATCTATAGAAATCTCTGTGTACCAAACACCTGCTTGTGCAAGTGCTGAAAGAAGCTCTGCTATTTTGTGTTCATCTATGGCGATTTCTATCCAGCGATCCTTGATTTGATAGGTAAGTTTTTTTTCTTGAGCGAGAGCGATGGTGCGTTTTAAACCATCGCCGACGTTAAATTGAACCTTTGCGGTTGAGATGCTGGCTGCTAAGTTATCGGGTGTGTCATTGGCGATAATGTTGCCATTTTTCATTACTAAGACGCGATCGCAAATTTGTTCAACTTCAGCCATGTTATGAGAAGTGATAAGGACGCTCGTTTGTTCGACGCGTTGTTGCTCAAGAATAAAGTGACGTACTTCATAAGCTATATCTGGATCGAGTGATGCTGTTGGTTCATCAAGAAGAACAAGGCTTGGATTACAGAGAAAAGCTTGCGCAAGCATGACTCGTGTTTTTTGTCCAGCTGAAAGCATCGTGGTGGTTTTATCTCTTAATGCCCAGACATCAAAACGTTTGAGATTTTTTTCGATAACCGCGTGAATTGTTTTAGTTGATAAGCCATAGAGATAGCCGTGAACTTTAAGATTTTCGTAAACGGTGAGGTTGCTTGAAAATTCAACGTAGGTACTTGCAAAACCCATGCGCTGACGGACTTCTGTTTGATGGCTAAAGTAATCAAAGCCAAAGGCGGTTATGGATCCAGCTGTTGGCGTAAGTGTTCCTAATATCATCTGAATTGTTGTTGTTTTTCCTGCGCCATTGGGTCCTAAGATCCCTAAAATTTCTCCGTGTTTAACGTCGAAAGAGATGTTATTTACGGCGATAAATGGGGGAAGGTTACGATAAGCTGGATATGTTTTGTTTAAATTTTGGACATGTAAAAGAGCATCGATATGATTCATGGGCTCTCCTTAAATTAGGGGTTACAGGTGTATGATAACAGTGTGCGGGGCCTTGTGAGAACCTTTTGCTATTAAACCATCAAAAACAATGCTATTGCGCCAATGCCAAGTGATTTGTTTCTGGTTGATGATGGAGCAGATCAAGACCTTGTGGATCAAAGCGGTATGCTTTGATTTTGTTATCGAGATATGCATATCGTAGGCCTACGAATGGGATCTGTAATTTTTTTACGGCTTGTTCAACCGCCAGCACATGTTTTTCTTTGTCGTCGATGAATATAATTTTTTTGGGCGTGAGCTGCAACTTGTTTATGAGCGAGGTGAGCGCTTCACCTTTGTTGTTAGATCCGCAATAAAGGATTCCTTGCTCATAGTATGCAGGTTCTTTTGATAATTGCAGGGTGAGCGGAGATTGTGCAAGATGAAATGATGCAAAAGAGAATTCAGAAACTGATGCGTTTTGCATATTTTGTAGCTCTCGTTTTGTTTGCGGAACGATTGAGCGGGCGGTGAGCACGATGAGCGGCGTCTTCGATTCTTGCAACAATTGCAAAAGCGGGATTGTTGTTGGTTCAACCGGTTGGATGAGCGCTGATTCATGTGCTATGGTGTAGCATGCAAGTATTGTTTCAAATGCTTTTTGCGAAGAATATTTTTCATGCTCTGTTAAATATCGCATTCCAGCTTCAAACCACTGATCGCTGCCTTGATTTTCATTAACGCACTCAAAGAGCGTATTATCAAAGTCAGTTGCAATAAGGCAATCTGGTTCGATGTGTTTTTTTACATCCACTATCGTATTGCAGGTTATGGGTCTGTATGGTGTTTTGTGAAAAAAGAAGAAAAATACAAAGGCAAGCGAGATAACGGGGGCACTAAAAAACAAAAAACGTTTAAACATGAATATCCTTAGAAAGAGAGCGAGAGAATTACTTGAACGAACTTTGGAGCGGGAAACGGGATTCGAACCCGCGACCCTCGCCTTGGGAAGGCGATGCTCTACCAACTGAGCTATTCCCGCGAACATGATGCTAAAAATGTACCAAAATAACATCATGATGCAAGAACTTTTTGGGACTGTTGCGAGCAAAAAAGAGGCTCCGATTTATTCGGAGCCTCTTTTTTGTATAACGCTCAAAACTTAAATGCTTTCAACGCGGATAACTGTTTGGCGTTGACGATGTCCAGTTTTCGTTCTATATTTCGTGCGGCGTTTGTATTTAAAGACAATAACTTTAGGTGTTTTGGTTTGTTTAACAATGCTTGCTTTGATGCTTGCACCCTTAACAAATGGTTGTCCGACCTCAAATTTGTCTTCGCTACTTTTACGGAAAAGAACATCCTTGAAAATTATTTCTGTTCCTGTTTCGCCTTCGATTTTTTCAATGGCTATTGTTTTGCCTGGGATAGCTTGA
>CAZBUZ010000045.1:0-9837 GCA_964495205.1 uncultured Pseudomonadota bacterium
TATTGAGGCTGATCTCGCTTGATAAACTAATGCCATATACGGCATCGTATTGAAAGATGGGATTGGTTATTTTGATGATGCCTAAGTCAAAAGTTGTTTGTGCGGGACGACCAACTAATCGAGGTACCCCTGTTTCAGGGTCGGGTGAAACCTCCAGTACTATTTTTCCAAATATGGGCAATTGCAATTGCTTGGTTGCTAAGACCGATGTTTGCTCGGGTGTAATGGCAGTGCTCTCTGTCTCCTCTTCTTCTAAGTATTCTTGATTGGCTTCTTTTGCGGTTTCTTGCTCTGTTGTTTCTAGTTCTTCCAGTGACGCCTCCTCAAGTGCTGCGATTTCTTTTTCTTCTAGAAGTTCATCAGTTGATTCGCTTCGAAGAGTTGTTGCAAAGATAAGGAAAAAAATAAGAAAGAATACGCGGCTGTTTTTTTTTAGGATGATTTCAAAAAAAATCATACCGACTCGTCCTTTCGCCAAAGCAACATCTATTAAAAAACATTTTGTTTTTTAACCATAGTAAAAAATAACGGCATGTTTCAATTAATTTGCAAAAATGATTATTTACTATTGTTAAAGCTCGCTCTGTTAAAGGAATTCTTATTGTGTGGCCTATTTAGCAGGGAATGTTTGCAAAATATCAAATGGCTTGAGGTTTGGCAGCGAAAAGGTTATGAGATAAAGCTAGGGATTGTTGAATGGTAAAATTAAATGAAAAAAAGGAGCTCTCATGGATCAAATGCAAACGCCTCAACCAGAGAAAAAACAAGAGGAGAAAAATATCATGCCAAAATCATGTTTGGGTTATAATTATCGTAGTATTATCAAAGGGTTGGTTCTTGTTTTCTTAGGCCTTGTTATAGCAATACCGGGATTAGGACGTCTTATCTCGCAATATTTTTATATTATATTGGGAGCATTGTTCGTCGCCTGGGGGTTGTTTGTGGTTTTTTTCAAAGGCAAAGAAAAATAGCCTTACGGTATTATTCTTGATGTATCGTGCCAATCTATTGAATTTTCAATTGCCGTTTTGTTACGTTCAATCTACAGGTGCTTTTGACTACTGATTGTGTAAGTTTTGGTATTATAACAAAGGAGATGTGATGGATGAGATGCAAAAGGGCCAGGGGAGTGGAGTATCGGGGAAAAAAGAAATGAATAAACCTAATATGGACGTTATCAAGGGGTTATTGGCGATTATATTTGGTATTATCGCCATCGTTTTAGCATATAAAGTCATTATTGGCGTATTGCTTTTATTTGTTGGTTTAATTTTACTTTATTATGGCATGGATGCGCTTAAGATTACCTGGGTAACCAAAAGCATTGACGATGCTATTAGTAAAATTCGAGGTGTTTTACATTGGTAAAGCACTTTGTATAATATTGGTTTAAAGCAAGAAGAGGCTGGCTATAAAAACCGGCCTCTTCTTGCTTTAAAAGTTGTAATGATAAATCGATATTGTTGTTAATCGCTTAATCTTCGTCCTCCACTTGGCCATTGGTAAGCGGTTTCAAGTGTTCTTGTCGAAGTTGTTGATTGGTGTGGGATTGATGATGTGCTACTTTGTGTTGTTGGCGGAACGATGCTGGATGGTTGTACAATTGGTGTTGATGGTGTTTCTATGGTTATTGGAGTTGCAATTTCGGTTGGTGTTGTTGGCGTCGAATTCGCTTCTGCTGTTTCTTCGCTTGCATGATAGGTGATCGTATGTTCACGTGCATAATCACGAGGCTGGCGGCATAAAGGGCAATCGTGCATGGTGCTAGCGCCTTGCATGGCAAGACTATCCTGATGGATACCATGCCCACAGGCTAAACGTCGCACGTGAGCGCCGCTGGTGAATGGTTCCTGGCTGATGGGATCTTCCGTGTTAATAATGGTATCGGTAGCGATAGTTGTTGCTGGGGCGGTTTGACTTGCCATTCGCGTAGGCGGTCTTTGATGAGGATAGTCCCAGCCGCCAAATTGTCGTTCAAGTTCTGCCATGTTAAGTTCATGTCGCGGGCCTCTTTCTGTTGGGTCATATTCTGCCACGGGTGGCTCAGCTGCGACTTCCCAAGCGGCCGGTGTGGGTTCTGGTGCAAAATTCAACTGCTCCCATGCTGGCATCCTGGCAGTAGTTGCTGGTTGATAGGGACGTGTTGTTGGAATTCGCATTGCATTTCCTGGTTGACGAGGATAATCAGCGAAAAGGTAATAAACGGTGTAGATGAGATAAAGCGCAGCGAATATTTGTTCTGGAGTGCCCTTATGATCTTCCATAATGTTGGCGACCGCTCGCGCAAGCGCTCCACTTGCATCAGCAATAAGGCGGTTTTTGCATTGACGAGCCCCTGTTCTATTTTCAATAGAGCGGTAAAGCGCTGTTCCGCCTTCTATTGTTGGCAAAAGTAGATCTCGTATGACCTGAAGTTTTTTCTTAGCTGCAGGTGCTAGCGGTTCTGAGTCATCTTCATGCTCGTTATCATAGGGGTTGTTTTTCGCGGAAAGTTGTTTGATGTCGCTTAATATTCCAGCAGCATCATAGGCTATGCAGGCATACATGTGGTGACGAAGATCTTGTGGCCGATTGTGCATGTGGAGTATTTCTGCTGCGCTTCTGGTTGCATGTGTCATGATGCTTAATATGAGAGCCCGTTTTTCATGCTGAGAGATTTTGCTTACTTTTGACGCGAGGATGAGTGGTATGCGGGCTGCCGCAAAAGCTAGCTCGCAGCGTTCTTTAGCATTATAGGCTAAAAGTGGTACGTCATTTTGTGCGTAGATAAGCAAAAGCGAGCTGATGAAAACTATTATTTTTTGCTTATGATGAAACATGATCGTGGTCCTTTGTGAGTTTGTAATATTGATTGAAAAAACATTGTCGCGCGTAGTATTGCAAAACTAGGCAAAAAACACAAGCTGAAAAACGATTTTTCCGAATGGGTAAAATAAAAAAGAGCACGGGTACAAAAACCGTGCTCTTTTTTATTTTTAGAAATTTATATTAGTGCGCTGTTGATTCTGATGGTTTTGTTTTTGTCTTGAGTTCATTTTTGATTTTATCGTAGATATATGCGGTAAGCATTGGAAGGCCGACATAAAACATAACCTTGAGCATGATATCTTTTTCTTTGATGCCATACTTGGTTTCTTCTGCCCAACGCATAAGCTTTTCGCCAGAACTTTCAAGAATGTTTTTAGCGCTATCTGTTGAGCTGCGGGCGTCATTGATTGCTTGTTGAGCGTCGTTAAAGAATACCTTTGCTGCTGGGTTTTTAGAATTGAGCACTTCATAATAAGTATTTAAGAAGGCAAGATCATCATCGCTAAATTCTTGATTAATGCGATCAAACTGGATGTAAAGCAATGGTTTTTGTGCTTGTGGTTCGATGTCAAATTTTTCAAATGCTTTGAGTAAATATTTTTTGATTGCTCTGAATTCATCAATGTTCGTGAAAACCCACTTCATAGGAATACCTTCGCGATATTCATCAACCAAGAGGGTTCCTTCGTACTTGCGGTTCGGATAGAGTGTAGTCAATTTAAGCAGTCCCTCAACAAGTTGCTCGAGGTATGTTTCGCGAAAGCCCTGATAAACGCGCGCGATTTGCAAGTTTGTATCCACGAATTTGGTTATGCAACGAGTTGCGGTAAGATTTTCTAAATCAGCGGGCTTTTCTACTTGTTTTACGTCTTTGTCTTCATGGTCAATGCTGCCGCAGTTAATAATAGTAAGCGTATTGACGGATGGATTATATTTAATCATCCATGGACGGCCGGTTGTTTTAAAAAAACCCACTTTTTGATCAATGTTTGAAAAAACTGATTCGCTTTCATTATCAGCCAAAACAGTTCCTGTTATTACGGTTCCTGCTATGCCGATAGCAAACAAGATGTTTTTTGCAATTGTTTTCACAAAAATCTCCTCGAGATTTATAAATAGGCCAAACACTTATGTATACCCACGGATAAAGTGTAGGGGAATAATTTTTTTTTTCAATCATTGATCCCATAGAATAGAGAGATTTGCATGTCAATCGGTGTTTAGAATGAGGGCCTATTTATTCAGACTGTCTTTTTTATTTCAAAAAGCAATAGATGGCGGCGATCCCACCTATAATGATAAGATAAGGACCATAAGATACTCCAGCATTGATGCCATGATGGATCATGTAGTCTGTGAGCATGGAGGCAAGCGTAAAGAGCGGGTAGGGGAGGAGTAGTGCAATCCATCGGAAGGTTTGGTTACGCCAAAATAGCGCAAAAAGACCAAGGGTGAGCATCGGATAGAGGATGAGCAATAAGTAGGCGATAAGACGTTTGAGCAATTGGCCTAACAAATCATTACTAAGGGTATGAGGAATTACGTTGTGGCCGCGAACGAGGGTTTTGATGAGATTGATAGCTGACGGTGGTTCATGATGAATATAAATCTGAGAGAAAAAACTGGGATTAGTAAATGAGTAGTTGTTGATTTTCGAGTGAAGGTTCTGTTCGACATCAAAAATTTTTCCTTCAGGGATGATGATGCGTTGTTGTTGTGCGTCAATTGAAAACGCGGGGGCACTTATCGTTTTTTGTATCGTATATTGCGGTGTTATAAAAACAATAAAAAGGTCTTGCCCTGTTTTTGCTTGAAAATCAAGCACGCTAAAATAGCAAAAAGTGTTTTGCTCAAGCGCCATCCATTTGCTGATAAGTTTTTGTGTGGATATTTGCTTGAATTGCTCCATTTTGTATTGCTCTGCTTTGAAGGTTATATTCGTGACGAAGTATTCATTTAGTACAAAACTTGTCATAGCAAGAACTAATCCAGCTGTAAAAAATAAGGTGAAAAGTTGGCGAAAATTAAAGCTCATCAAGAGGAGGGCGTCGAGTTCTTGTTGCTGGTAGAGTTCTCGAATTAAAAGACCGCTGGCAAGCCAGGCACTGACGGGTAGTTGTTCGAAAAATGTTGGTGCAATGTTGAGAAAGAGAAAATAAAGGATGTCGGAAACTGATGAATGTTGTGCACGCAATAGCTTTTCAAAAAACTCTATGAAATTAAACAAGAAAACGAAAAAAAGGTTGATAGCAATCAAGTATTTAAAAAAACGAGAAAAGAAGTAGCGGTGGAATGTTGAAGTAATTTGCATGAAAATTATTGTTGCGGTGCTTTAGGTTCTAATTTTTTTAGTGATTCTGGCGTAACGAGACCACAGGATGCAAGCGCTTTGATTGCTTCTTCAAATGTTATGTCGGTATGGATAACCTCGTCTTCACTCATGATGAAAAAATATCCAGAGGTCGGGTTTGGAGAATTTGGCATAAAGACCTTACAATAACGTTCTCCGGGATAAAACTTGGCCTTATCTGGTAAAATTTTTTCATAGGAATCATGCGCATTCTCCAAGAGGAAGGCGATATGGTATTGTCCTTTGGCGGGGTAAGGAATAAGAACAACTTTTTTTTGAAGCGTCTGTTTTGCTTCGGGCATTTTGAAAAAATCGACGATGATCTTTGCTGATGTATACACAATGCGAACAAGTGGGATTTTGGTAACAAGTTTTTCAAAATAATGAACAATCGAGTGGGCAATAAAAATATTCAAAAGGGCTCCGGTAAGCATGATGAGCAACATAACGAGTATGAATTCAGCGCCAGGAATTTTTTGTAGAAAAGTCGGTTCTACCCGACGAAGTGGTTCGAGAAGATGGCGAAAGAAATTGTACATGAAATTTATGAAAAATAGCGTAGCGGCGATGGGAATGATGGTGAATAAACCACTTAAAAAAAGTGTTTTGAATGGGTGTAGTATTTTGCGCATTGTTTCTGACATTTTCATGAGCGTCTCCTTTATTTTAATGAGTCGTTAGCAAGCGCCTTTTGAAGGTCCTGTGCTAGTGATTGTGCGGTTAAGGAAGCAAGTTCTTGTGATGGTGCTTCTGTCATGACTCTTAATATTTTTTCGGTCCCTGAGTAGCGGACAAGGATGCGTCCTGTTGATAATTTTTCTTCGTATGCTGCGATGATGGTTGATAGTGGAGGGCAGGTAAGGTCTTTCTTGTTGGCAATGGGGAGATTGAGCAAAATTTGTGGAAAAGCAGCAAATGTTGTTAATTCCCAATTGTTGTGGAGCTTGGCAGCTTGAACAACCTTAAGTGCGACAAAGATGCCATCGCTTGTGGGCATGTAGTCTTGAATGATTGTGTGCCCTGAGATTTCACCACCAAGGGGAAGTTTGTTTTTTGCAAGAGCTTCAGCAACATATTTATCCCCAACTTTTGTGCGGAGCAGCTTTTTGTTGAGTTTTATTAAGGCCTGCTCAAAGCCTTGGTTGGACATAACGGTTCCAACAATGGCGGGTGTTGAGGTGTATTCAGGTAATGAAAGCAGTAAGAATAAAATGTCATCGCCATTTTTTATGACTCCAGCTTGGCTAACCGCGATGAGCCGGTCTCCATCTCCATCAAAGGCAAAGCCTATGTGCGCACTGCATTCTAGAACTTTTGCTTGTAGAGCGGCAGGATGAGTTGCACCACAATGCTCATTAATATTGGTTCCTGTTGGTTGATTGGCGATAGTGATAACTTCTGCCCCTAATTGAGTAAAGAGGTTGGGTGCTATAGATGAGGTTGCTCCGTTAGCACAATCGAGAACAATTTTTAGCCCCTTTAAAAAGTGCTGAGGAAAGAGCGTTGCAATTTTTTCTTGGTACGTTTGAGCTGCTTTTTCCCAGATTTGAAGATTACATGTTTGTTGCTGTGCTGTTGTATTTTCTTCGTGCGAGTACCAGCTGGCGAAATAAGATTCAATGATTGATTCGTCATCTTTATTAAGCTTGCTCGATTTGGCGTCAAATAACTTTATACCATTGTCGTAATAAGGATTATGAGACGCGGAGATGATGATGCCCAGCTGGAAACGCTCATCATCTTTTATAAGTTGGTACATTGCTGGTGTTGGCATAATGCCACCATCCACAATGCTGAGTGAGAATGAGCCGAGGCCGGCTATTAAATCTTTTTTAATGCGAGGGCACGATATGCGTGTATCATGTCCGATAAGGATCCCTGGCTGAGGTTGGTCTTTATATTTTTTCATTGCCCATTGAGCGATTGCCTTACCGAGTGCGTTAAGCGCATGAGTGGTAAAAGGAAACTCGTCAGCATGAGCTCGTATTCCGTCTGTTCCGAATGAAAGTGGTTTATTCATGAGATGTAAAGATCCCTTTGGTTAAATGTTAAAAATTCTCACTGTAATTTTTTCTGTGAAATTATTTTTTTTATTTTACCTGCCATGCTAAAATAATACAAAATATTTTTCATCTTAACCCGAGGTTTTATTTTTATGAATGTTAAATTTTATCTTACTTGTTTTGCTATTGGTATTTCGGTTGCTTCTGCCGTAGGGCCTATTTTTGTACTTACTTTTAACCGAAGTGCTTGGTATGGGTTTTCCCGCGGTTTTGCGACAGCGCTTGGTGCTGCTTGTGGGGATGGGTTTCTCTTTTTTTTAGGGTTGCTCGGAGTCTTAAGGCTTTTGGGTGAGTTTCGTGGGACTATTTTGGCCATGGATCTTGTTGGTGGGGTTTTGCTGGTTGGTCTCGGGGTTAGATCTTTTAGAGGGTTACAAAAATATGTGAATGAGCCCCACCTGGAAAGCTTGCCGCCAATTTCGACGATCATTAAATCATTTTTTCTTACGATCGCCAATCCGCTGACCGTCTTGTTTTTTATGTTTGTTGGGGTACGCATTCTTCCTGATGACGGGGCAGCGCTTCCCTTTAGACAAGTTGTATTGGGAAGTGCTGTTGTCACCTCTGGATCGTTGACGGTGCTTGCATCAGTTGCTTTAATAGCCGCTGTTTTAGGTAATGCGATTAGTAAGCGCCGTTTGCGTACTATTTCTCAGGTAACAGGTTTAATCTTTCTTGCTATAGGCGTCTACTTCTTTGGTGACTTTCTGGCGCGTGTTATAAAGATGTTCGATCTCGTTTAGACTTTCTGATCATTGTTTCGATGCGCTCTTGATGACCAGAGCATTGGTATTCCTCATAACATTTAAAATCTTTAAGCATTGTATTAATTCATTGTAAAAACTTATCCATTTGTGCGACAATAACGTTGAGAGGATGTTTTTAGCGGAGGGGGCTTTATGAACATTCTTAAAGTGGTTCTTGTTTTTTTCCTCTTGGCGGGTATTCATCACCTTGCATGTTTCGCGGTTGCTATAAAATATTGTTCATATGATCTTTATTGGGGTCTTGATGGTGATGTTATTGTTATCACTGGTGATCGCGATAAAGCAATTGATTTTATAGTGACCGTTAATGGTGCTTATCAGGGCAAAGATCTCATTACTATTGCAACACATGATGGAAAACGTATGTATCGAGATCGATTGTTATCTTGTTTTTGTGTTGGCCATAATAATGTGATGTCGCATTTTCTGTATTCGCCGCAACAAAAAACAGTCAGTATTGCAGATTCTGCCCATGCTTATTTTCTGCACCTGAGTGATGAAGGGCTACTCGAAGTTACCGAAGATCATGGTGATGGAAGAATTTTTTGGGAGTTTGTTAATTTACAAAGGGAGGGTGCATGAAACAAAGCTATTGGCCTTAATATTTTAGGGTAAATGGAGAAGACTAGGGGGATGATATGAAGGTTTCTGTTGTTATGCTGAAGATCTTGTTAATACTGGTGGTTTTGGGGTTGCAAGATTGTTTTGCTGGTAAAACAAAGAACGCGCCACAGCGTCCAGGAATGGTGAAAAAACAGTCAAGAAATATTCGATCACGAAAGAGCCAAAAACCAGTTGTTCGGCAACAAGCACCGAAAGAAGACGCGGGGGGAATGGAAATAGAGAGTGAGGATGGTGAAGATCTTGTAGATCAATTATCCAAGGTGGCGGGTGAAGCAGAAGCTGAGATGTTAGAAAAGCTCGACCTCGTAGTCCGTCGCATGTTTAATCAAGCGGATAGATTTTTTGCCCTTGGAAAAACAGAAGATGCAAAAAAATTATTTGAAGAAATTGCAGATACCCACAAGTTTCCACTTGCTTATGAACGTCTTGGTGACCTGCATTTAGAATTGGCAGAAGAGGATCCTTATAACGTTGTTATTGCTCAAAGATATTATAATCTTGCTCAAGCGCATGGATGGCCGTTTGTGATACCTAAATTGCTTAAGGTTGGCGAAATTCTTGGCAAGATTGCTGAGGATACCAGAGAAAAACCGATGTCTGAGGCTGTTCGCATGAGTATGTACACATAAAAATGAACTCTATAAAAAATTTAGCCGCTCAGGAGATATCCGTGGGCGGCTTTTTTTGTTGATCTTAAGCAGCTCCTTGTGCTCTTTGTTTTTAAACTATTGCATGCTATGAGTGCCTCTGTTATCCTCATGCCAATCTTAATGGGCATAAGCAACGGTTAACTGCTAAAAAATTGGTAGGAGCACATGTCGATGCTGAAGAAAAAAATTGGCGATATTCTCATTGAACTAAAGGTTTTGACTCAGCAGCAGTTAGATGAGTGCTTGGCTGAGCAAAAATCAACAGGTAAATTGCTCGGTCAGGTCTTGCTTGAGCGAAAATTGGTGAGTAAGGCTGATTTGTCACGTGCGCTTGCTATTCAATTGGGTATCCCCTTTATCGAACGCATTACCGAGCAAATGGCTGATTTGCAAATGCTTGGTAAGGTTCCTCTTAAATTTTTACGTCAGCATCATGTTATTCCCATTATGTTTGAGGGGCAAAAGACCATTGTTACATCAAATCCGCTTGATCTTCAGCCGCTTGATGACCTTGCTTTATTGATGGGCGGTGAAATTTTATCGGCGGTTGCTACCGAAGAAATTATTAACGATGC
>CAZBUZ010000046.1:0-298 GCA_964495205.1 uncultured Pseudomonadota bacterium
ATAAAAAACAGCAACACCCTTTTTTATAACAAAACAACCATTTTTAAAACAAGCTGCAATATGCGATACTAAAAGCATGAATATCTCTTTTTACATTTTAACTGTGCGTTTTACGGGGAACTGAGAGTAATGAAATACGTAATAATATGCAGTCTATTAGGAGCAATGATTATGTCTCAAGGTTATGCAAAAAAACCACAACTTCCACTTTTTCAAGCTTATCCAGCGCTTGAAAAAAAGATTCCCCACGTCTCCCTTGGCACATTTCCCACACCAGCCTATCATACTGAAAAAATAG
>CAZBUZ010000046.1:308-9475 GCA_964495205.1 uncultured Pseudomonadota bacterium
CACGCATGTAAAAGGAACGCTTTCTGCACTATTTAATTGCACAAACACACAAGCCAAGCAGTGATTAAAAAATAATTCGAGCTCTGCCGTAAAGCTTTTTTTTGTTATCCTAAAAAGCATTAAAGGCCTTACCGAGGAGTTTGAAGCATGAAGTTTATAATAATATGCAGTCTATTAGGAGCAATAATTATGTCTCAAGGTTATGCAAAAGAGCCTCGCCTTCCATTATTCAAAGCGTTTCCAGCACTTGAAAAACACATCCCGCATATCAACCTTGGCACATTTCCCACACCAGCCTATCATACTGAAAAAATAGCCAAGCTCCTCAATATCAAAAACCTCTACATCAAGCGCGACGATCAAAGCGGCACACCATTACCAGATGGCACACAACTGCCCGGCGGCAACAAGGTCCGCAAGCTCGAATTTCTTCTTGCCGATGCATTAAACTTCGGTGCTTCTTCAGTCCTCACCATCGGTGATGCCGGATCCAATCATGCTCTGGCCACAACCATCTATGCCAAACAAGTCGGCCTCAAAAGCATCATCATGCTCTCGCCTCAAATACCAACCGCATACGCACGCAGAAACCTTCTCCTGGACCTCTACTTCGGCGCCGATATCCACTACTTCCAATCCGAAGCAGAACGCGATGTTGCCGTTGCAAGGCTGGCTCGAGAATGCAACAAAAACAAAAGGCCCACTCCCTACTACATACCCATGGGCGGATCGAATGAAATTGGTAACATCGGCTTTGTCAATGCAGCGTTTGAATTGAAAGAGCAAATTAAAAACGGCCAATTACCGCTTCCAGACATCATATACATCACCTTAGGCAGCGCCGGAATGGCAGCCGGAATTATCGTTGGGCTCAAGGCAGCAGGCCTCCCTTGTAAAGTTATTCCCGTACGCATCAGCATGACAGCCGAATACAAAACATGGCTACTCGTGCAAATGATTAATAAAACCGCAGCCTACCTCCACAGCGTCGATAAAACATTTCCGCTACTTAAAATCTCAGAACAAGATATTACGATCGAAAACAATTTTGCCGGTCCAGGGTATGCCGCAATAACCCAAGAAACTGCACATGCCATCGATCTTCTGAGCAACCTTGAAGGAATAAAACTCGACGGCACCTACGCAGGCAAAGCCTTTGCCGCACTTGTAGCTCATGCACAAAAACAAACACTTCAAGATAAAACAGTTCTATTTTGGAACTCATTCAGTAGCGGCAATTACACGCAACTTACAAGTAGCGTGGATTATAAACAGCTACCCCAAGCGCTTCATCTTTATTTTGAGTCACAACTCCAACAATTTGATCAAGGTTTTTAATATCTTGTATTTTTCTCGCCAGCTTTTTATAGTGTCCCTAGTTTTAGTGACACATCATAACCCTGTCAAAAAAAGGAGATCCTATGAAGTTGCTTTGTAAGCTGCTGGCTGCAACCCTTATGGTAAACTCAGCTCACGCCGCCCCACAGCCACCGCTCTTTAAAGCCTATCCTAAGCTTCAAGAAACAATTCCTCACGTTACGCTTGGCATCTACCCAACACCACTTATTCGTGAAAAAAAACTCGCCTCCGATTTGCGAATAAGAGATCTCTACTTCAAAGACGACGGCGTAAATGGCCTTGTTGACAAAGCAAAAGCCAAGCACCCAGGCGGTAATAAAAACAGAAAACTTGAGTTTTTACTTGCCCATGCCAAAGCCAAAGGTTTTTCAACCATCGTTACCGTTGGCAGCGCCGGCTCCAATCATGCGTGTGAAACAGCACATTGCGCACAACTATTAGGCTTAAAATCAATACTCGTCCTCAATGACCAACCAGGAACAAGCTACACAAAGCGAAACCTCAAACTCGATGTGCTTTTTGACGCAGAAATTCACTACGTAAAAACCGACGATGATGAAGAATTGACAAAAAAAGCTCGGCTCATCGCCGCTCAAAAACATGCCTATTTTATTCCAATGGGTGGATCTAGTGAACGCGGAACACTTGGGTTCGTCAACGCAATGTTTGAACTGCGCAAGCAAATACACAAAAAAGAAATGCCCGAGCCTGATGTTTTATACGTTACCCTCGGCAGCGCAGGAACCGCCGCCGGCATTATCATAGGTGCAAAACTTGCAGGCTTCAAATGCCAAATCACTCCAGTCCGCATCAGCTACACCTCAGCATTTAAAACAAATCTACTCATCGAACTTATAAAACAAACCGAAAAATATCTCCATCAGATCGATCCAAGCATTCCTTATCAACCAGTGCCAGAGAATGTAAAAACCTTGAAACAACAAATGCAATACCTGCAAAAGGAATACAACACCTTTATAGAACACGGTTATGCTGGGAAAAATTATGCTGAAATAACCAAAGAGGCTGCCGAGGCTATAGACCTCGTGGCAAAACGAGCAAACATAAAACTCGAAGGAACATACACCGGAAAAACAGCAGCCGCCCTCGTAAAAAACGCACTGTATGAAAGAAAACATCGCAAACAGGTTGTACTTTTCTGGAACACTTTCAGCCATGGATCTTTTCAAGATCTCACAACTCGTGTACCCTTAGACGAAATAAAAAACAAACTGCCAAGCGAGCTGCACCATTACCTTACCGACTCGCTGCAAAAACTTGATCGAGGAATCTAAAAAAGCATGACAAAAAAAATCCTTGTTGGTGCTCACATGTCTATTGCTAAAAGCCTTCACTTGGCTTTTGAGCGCGGCGAATCAATCGGCTGCACTGCTATGCAAATTTTTACCAAAAGTTGCCGCATAATGTTCGGCAAGCCCATAGAGCAAGAAGAAGTGCGCCTCTTTAAAGAGGCGCACAAAAACTCAAACATTCAATCGGTTATTGTACATGCAGGCTATCTCATTAATTTGTGCACCAAAGGCGATACAAAAGAAAAACAAGCAACAGCAGCCCTTGAACATGAACTTGATCGTTGCACTCAACTTGGGTTGCCTTATTTGGTGCTTCATCCCGGTTCACACTTAGGCGCAGGAGAACAAGCAGGAATTGAAAACATCGCACGCAACCTTGACCATGCATTAGAAAAAACAAAAGACATCAGTGTTCTTCTCGAAACCATGGCCGGCCAAGGAACAGGTCTTGGGCACACGTTCGAACAACTCAACCTCATGCGATCATCATGCGATCATAAAAAACGTATTGGGTTTTGCCTAGATACCTGCCATATCTTTGCTGCAGGATATAATCTAAGCGATAAAGAACACTACAAAAAGGTTTTCGATTTGTTTGATGATACACTTGGTTTGTCACATCTCAAAGCGATACATCTTAACGATTCCAAAACCGAAGCAGGATCACGCGTTGATCGCCATGCACCCATCGGCGAAGGAAAAATTCCGCTGGAGATTTTCCAACAAATCATGAATGATAAGCATCTCGTCGATATCCCAAAAATCTTAGAAACACCAACAGATACCACCATGCATTCGTGGCAAAAAGAAATAGCCCTGCTTGAAAGTTTTGTTCAATAAACAATCCACCAACCCTATTCTCCTGGTGATGTTTTTTCTGGCAAAGGCACATGCGCATCAATAAAGCGTGTAAAAATGAAAACGCACCACACAACCAAAAACAGTACCCCGGCAACGAATGTTGTCCAGAATGATAATAACTTCGCAAAATGCGCAACACCAAGACTCACAAAACCCAGCCCCATCACAGCAGTATAGGCTAACACCTGCCATTTACGCCATCCTTTGCGTTGCAGATATGATGAAAAATGATGCGGGCTTCCCTTATAAAAAGGAATACCTAAGCTCGTACGGATAATCACCAAGAAAAACACTTCTAGCAATGGTACTGCCAAAATAATTGCTGGGGTATAATGCAGATCATAAATATGATCACTCCACGGGATAAGCAAAGGAAGTGCCGCGAAAAAACCACCTATCAATAACGATCCAGTATCTCCTAAATAAATCCGTGCCGGAGGCTTGTTGTACCAAAAAAAAGCACACACCGCACCCAAAAAAGATACCAACACAAGACTAACCATAAACAGCTTACTCAAAAGCGCGATAATCAAAAACGCAACTGCCGCTTCGATAGCAATAAGCGAAGATAAGCCATCCATCACGTCAACTAAATTAAAAGCATTAATAATCGAAAGCATCCAAAAACCCGATAGGAACGTATTTACCCATGAAGAAAGGAATGTTGCCTTAAGAGAAAAACCCCCTTTTAAAAAACAAAACACCGCTAAAAACTGTCCTATCAGTTTTTGTCCGGGTTTTAACACCTTCAAGTCATCAACAAGGCCTGTTAATAAAAGCACAGAGACGCCAAGCAAAAGCCAAAGCAAGGTATTATCAAGAGGATACATAAAAACAAGAGGCACCACAAAGCCAGCATATACTGCAAGACCGCCAAGATAAGGAACCGGTTGTTTATGACATTTTATTTTTCCATCTGGCTTATCCAAAATACCATAACGAAAGGCTATTTTCGTCATAACAGGCACAAGAAAATACGTAAGCAAAAAAGAAATGATACCATAAAAAAGATGGTCTATAATAAGACTTTTCATACTACTCCTTCCCCACATCAGCTCGGTGTTTTCTCGCTTTTTATTTGCAAAATATTTGTATTTTTTTACGAAGCTGCTCCATAAAATGACTATACTCTTGATGTGATAAAAATTCAATCGAAACCGGCAGGACAAAGAACATATCAATCTTTTTTATAAAATGTTTTTTAACAATTTGCTCGAGCTTCCACCAATCTTTTGCCGTTGTTATAGCTCCAAACAAAGAGCGGTTATCGATTGATTTTATAATTCTTTCTACGTCTTCTTTGCTATAAGCATGATGATCATCAAACTCTATGCGCTCACCAATAGTAATGCCGCAACTTTCAACCGTTTTACAAAAACCATCAAATGACCCAATGCCAGCGAAAACCAACAATGATTTATTGGCAAAAAAAGTTGTTTCAACCAAGTGCTTATTAGCGCGCAAGACCCCGCCTGCCGCATGTCTTACGCATACAATGCAATCTTGTTGAAAATCCACCAACAATCTTTTTTTTATATTTTCACGCGCCAGAGCTGAAATTTTATCAGCATGCGTCAATATAATAAAATCCGCACGTGAATAATCAACTTCACGTAACCGACCGGCAGGCAAACAATGACCATTATCAAAAGGAGCTCGAGCATCAAGCAACAAAATTTCACAATCTTTTTTGAGCTGATGGTTTTGATAGGCATCATCTAAAATAATATACCGTGGCGCAAGTTCACATTGTTGCATCAACAACGAATATGATGCAACACGGTCAGCGCCAACAGCAACAGAACACCCGCAATGCTGAGCAATCATAAAGGCCTCATCACCCGCCTGATCGACGCCGATCAATAAATGTTTACCACAACTCACCACCGCATTTTTTTGCCCATCAAGACGCTGCCGCGCATAACCACGTAAAATAACAGCGCAAGAATCCGCACCTAGATGCTCCACCAAAAAAGAAACAACAACGGATTTTCCCGTCCCTCCAGTGGTAAGGTTCCCCACTGAAATAACGCACGACCGAGCAAGATCTATCCCACCACCCAAACGACGTCTTTTTTGATTCAAGAAAAAACAGAAACGATAGAATTTTTCAAGACAACACAAAAACAAAAATATCACACGCTGCAAGCAGGAAAGCTGTGCCGGCTGCTGCCGTGTAACATCCCATAGATTCTGCACATACAAAACAATATTCTTTGTTATTTTTTTCATAGCAACCAAAAAGGGCCGACAATCGCCAGCCCTTTTATATTTTTATCTATCAATAAATATCTGTTGTTATTTTTGCTTTACCTGTGCGTAACATAAAACGGTATCACCTTCCATCCACTCATTAAAGCTATCGCACATGAAGCCACACTCGTAACCCGCATGAACTTCCTTAACAGTCTTTTTATCACGCTGCAAGCTGGTAATTTTACCTTCGCCAATTTTTTGTCCATCACGCATGCAGACAACTTTATTGTCGCGACTAAGTACACCATCACGCATGTAACATCCAGCGATAACACCGACACCCTTTATATCGAACACTTTTTTAACAACAGCTTCACCAACTTTATTCCAAACAATCTCGACTTCTTTTCTGCCTTGCAAAATCTTTTCAAGATCTTCAACAAGATGATAAATGATGTGATGCGTTAAAAGCGTTACATTTTTTTGCTTAGCCAAGCTTATCGCATTTTTTTCTGGCTTAACATGCAAGCCAACAATCATCGCATTGGTATTTGCTGCAAACTCAACATCATTTTCAGAAATATCGCCAATGCCAGAAGATACGACATAAATTGGACATTTAACTTCTTTGCTTAACTTAGAAAGTTTATCAATACATCCCATTAACGCTTCTTTGGAGCCACGTGTATCCGTCTTAATGATCAGATTAAGACTTTGTTGTTTTTCAACCCCAATCTGTAACATGGCGCGAGATGCGGCGACTTCAGGAACGCTCGAAGCCTGTTCTACCTGCTTGCCAGACCGTGCTTTAGCATAGACATCTTGCGGCACAACGTGCAACCAATCACCTATCGCATTAAAAGAATCGAATCCAACGACTTGAACAGGCATTGCAGGACCAGCACTTGGAATTTTTACTCCTCGACTATTAATCAGCAAGCGAACCTTACCAGTGCTACCGCCGCAAGTAAAAAAATCTCCTTGCTTCAGCGTGCCTTCCATACAAAGTACTGTTGCAACTGGACCATAACCGCGCTCGACTTTTGATTCAAGCACAAAAGCTTTGGCTGGCGCATCAGGATCAGCCTGTAACTCCATAAGTTGGGATTGGAGAACAATCAACTCAAGAAGGTTATCAACGCCTTGCCCTGTTTTTGCAGAAATAGGAGCAACAATGGTCTGTCCACCCCAATCTTCAGGCATTAATTCTTGTTGCGCAAGTTGACGCTTAACTGTTTCAATAGCCGCTGGCGAATGTGCTTTGTCAATTTTATTTACCGCAACGATAATCGGCACTTCGGCTGTTTTGGCATGTCTAATAGCCTCAAGTGTTTGTGGTTTAATGCCATCGTCAACAGCAACAACAAGCACAACGATATCCGTTACACGAGAGCCCCGTTCTCGAATGTATGAAAAAGCTTCGTGGCCTGGAGTATCAATAAAAACGATTTTTCCGTGCGTACTTGAAACCTCATAAGCCCCTAAATGCTGCGTTATCCCACCACGCTCTGAGCCCGCAACATTCATTTTGCGGATATAATCGAGCAATGTTGTTTTACCATGATCAACGTGTCCCATAACAACAACAACGGGCGCACGATGCACCAAATGCTCCGCGGTTTTCAGCGCCTGAGCCTCAGGTGCTACCGCAGCTTCCGCTACAGAAGGCGCAACAATCGAAGCTTTAATACCAAACTGGTCAGCTAAATTTTTAATGAGCTCTGGCTCTAAGATATGATTGCGATTGCAGATCATCCCGCGCTTAAGCAAAACAGTGATAAGCTCGCCAGGCATCTTACCCATTAAATCTGCAGCCTCAAAAAGAGGTAAGCTGCGTTCAATGGTAATTTGGCTTATTATTTTAGGCGCGATTTCTTTAACTTCTCTAAACCGTCTCCTACGTGATCGACGACGAAAAGAGCGACCATCACTTGAAGGGCCACTGCGCTTAACTAAAAAACGATCAATTTTTTCTCGCCCCTTACTTAAGCCTTCAAGGTTGACTTCTTCAGCAATAATCTCTGGAGCTTCGCCAAATGCTATTTTTTCAAAGGCTTCTTTATCCAAAGCCTCTGTATTCTGATCCATTGACTTTAAAGAAGCTGCTTTACGCGTCTCCTCCTTTTTTTTCACGAGCTTGTGAGCATCGGCCATAATCAAATTTTCTTCGCTTTCTTTACCAGTCGGCTTCTGTGCTATTTTCATATGCTTGTTAACGGGCTTATCAGCCTCAGTTTCTTTTCCAATTTTTTCTAATTTTTTTTCGCTTTTTTCCGCAATAGGCGTCGCATTGGGGGAGAATTTCTTTTTAACCGCCATGTGAGCATCATCGGAGAGAATTGACATATGACTTGCAATGTCAAAACCAGCATCTTTTAAAAAGACTACTACCTCTTTACTTGAAACCCCCAGCTCTTTTGCTATCTCATAAACACGCATGCTTTATTCACCTAAATGGCTCATAGAACGATTAATGACTATTGCTCGTTATCGCTATCTTCATCGCTTATAACAGAGCCAGCATCCTCAGATGGCTGTGAAATATCAACATGCTCAAAAGGTGTAATATCTTGTAATTGAATTTCAAGCCCAACAAGACGAGATGCCAATTTAATATTTTGGCCCAACTTCCCAATTGCCAAAGATCGTTGATCTTGAGGAAACCACACAATTGCTTTCTTATCGTCAACAATCTCAACACGATCAACCTCAGCTGGCTTAAGACTTCCTTGGACTAAATCTTCCAATGAATCAGACCACTCAATAAGATCGATTTTCTCTTGTCCTAGCTCACGAAGAATCGGCTTTATGCGAGCTCCACCAACACCCACACAGGTGCCAACTGGATCAACCTCTTTGCTTGTTGATGCAACAATAGCTTTGGTTTTATAACCAGGAGTACGTACAATTTTCTTGATTTCAACAATGCCTTCAAAGACTTCAGGGATTTCTATTTCAAGCAAATGCTTTACGAATTCAGCAGACGCTCGATCCAAGATCAACTGATAATCTCCGCGAGGCGCTTGCAAAACTTCTTTCAACAAAGCTCGAATAGGATGTCCAACGCGCAAAGCCTCACCCGGAATCATCCCCTCTTGAGGCAATAAGGCCATAACATCACCAACTTTAACCGCAAATCCATTGCGCTCGCGCTTGTGAATCGTGCCGCTAACGATAGTGTCTTTCTTTTCTTTGAATTCATCAAAGACACCCATTTGCTCAAGATCTCTTATTTTTCCTGCAATGATTTGTTTTGCGGCAAGAATTTCTATACGACCAATTCGCTCCTCAAAAGGAACCAATATTTCATCGCCTAGAGAGCTTGTTGGATCAATTGCTTTAGCACGTCGCTGTGTAATTTCTTTGTCATCATCAACAACGGCTGAAACAACTCTTTTTTTAGCAAAAATCTCTAAAGAGCCGACTTTGCGATTGTAG
>CAZBUZ010000047.1:0-6161 GCA_964495205.1 uncultured Pseudomonadota bacterium
AACTGAGTAAGAGATCTTGGTTTGCCTGAAGGGCATCAAAAATATTAAATTCTGGTATGGAGCGACAAGAGCCCTTGGCGATGCCTTTATCAAGGTGAAAAAGGAACGTAGGGCGTCCATAATTTTGCATGAGTTTACCTGCAACTAATCCGATGATGCCGGGCGGCCAGGAGTTGCTTGCGGCAAAGATTATGCCTTCATGATCGAGATCAATGCTTTTGTTGACGATTGCTCCTTCAATTTCTTCATAGATGGAGCGTTCGAGTTTTTTGCGCTCATCGTTCATGTTTTTGAGCATGATGCCAATACGTTCAACGTCAGTGCGGTCGGAGCTGATGAGAAACTTTACAGCTTCCCGAGGATTACTCATGCGTCCAAGAGCATTAATTTGTGGTGCGATCATGAAGCCAATGTCGAGTGAATTGAGCGTGGCTTTGTTGAGGTTGGCATTGTTTGCCAATACGCTAAGTGCATGACTAGGCTGTTTTGTTTGAGCGAGTCCATGGCGAACCCAATAACGATTTTCGCCGGTAAGAGGAGCGATGTCGGCGATGGTGCCGAGCATCAAAAGCTCATATAGTTTGGCGGGTAGTTGTTTAATACCCTTAAGCTCGTAGAGGAGCGTTATGAGTTTGAATATAACGCCAACGCCAGCCAACTCCTTAAATGGGTAAGGGCAGTCGGCTTGATTGGGGTTTATGATGGCCTGTGCTTTGGGGAGTTCCGTGTGAGGCCGATGGTGATCGGTGATGATGAGATCGATGCCAAGCTCATAGGCTTTGTGAGCGGCTTGGATAGCGGTAATGCCATTATCAACGGTGATGATGAGTTTGTAGTCGTTTTGGTGTGCCTTCTTGACCGCGTCGACCGAGAGGCCATAGCCATCTTTTTGCCGCGAAGGAAGGAAGTAGTTTATGTTTGCCCCCAAGGGGAGCAATGCGGCAAGTATGAGCGATGATGCGGTAATGCCATCCACATCGTAATCACCAAAAATTAATATTTTTTCTTTTTTCTCAATGGCCTTAAGCAGACGATCAGCTGCTAGCTCGGCATCTTTGAGCACCCGGGCGGATGCAATGTTTTTTTCTGGATCACAGAACAGGAAATTGTTAATTGCCTCACCAGTTTGATAGCCTCGATTAAAAAGGATGTGTGCGATGGGAAAGCTCAAATTGTAGGTGTAGGCTATTGTGCGGGCACCTTCCTCGTTTGAGGCTGGCAGAAGCCATTGGTATTTTTGTCCGCGGATGATGTGCGGGGATGTGGGCAGCGGTTTTGCCGCTGCCTTTACTTTTTTGCTACGCGGTTTTTTTGCCGACTGGGTTTGCATGACGACCCAGCTTTTATTCTCTAACCGGTTTCAGTGTTGGAAACAGAATCACATCTTTGATCGTTGTGGTGTCTGTAAGGAGCATAGTAAGACGATCGATGCCGATTCCACAGCCAACGGTTGGTGGCAACCCGTATTCAAGTGCGCGCACAAATTCAGCATCATAAACGTGAGCTTCCTCGTCTCCTGCCGCTTTTGCTTTGGCTTGTGCTTTAAAGCGTTCGGCTTGATCAAAGGGATCGTTAAGCTCGGTGAATAAATTGGCAAACTCCATACCATTGATAAACAGTTCAGCGCGTGCGGTTAGTTCTGGATTTTCTTGTTCACGCTTGGCCAGAGGGGAGACCTCAATTGGATATCCGGTGATAAAGGTTGG
The DNA here is from genome assembly GCA_964495205.1 of uncultured Pseudomonadota bacterium. Taxonomy (GTDB): domain Bacteria; phylum Babelota; class Babeliae; order Babelales; family RVW-14; genus GWF2-38-10. The sequence goes on from CAZBUZ010000047.1 coordinate 1,707, forward strand.
TTGCACAATGTTGCCTTCGACAAGCGCCTCAAACAAGGCAAATAGTTTCATACCATAGCCAGCGCCAGGAGGGAGTGTTACGTTGTGTTGTTTAATAACCGTATCAATGGATTTCTCTGATATTTGTTCTGCCGTAAGTCCACCAATTTCGATGAGCGATTGTTCAAGGCTCAGGCGTTTGAATGGTGTGGTGAAGTCGATGGTTTTGCCTTGAAAGGTTATTTGTGGCGTAGGAAAAAAAGCAAGCACAACAGTTTGGAGCAACTGTTCTGTGAGATCCATGCCCTTTTTGTAATCGCCATGAGCCATGTAAAATTCTAGGGTGGTGAATTCAGGATTATGGCGCGTTGATACTCCCTCATTGCGGAAGCAACGGTTAATCTCAAAGACACGTTCAAATCCGCCAACAACAAGTTGTTTGAGGTGTAGTTCTGGTGCTATGCGCAGGTACAAGTCAATATCATATGCATTGTGGTGGGTGACAAAAGGGCGAGCTATCGCGCCTCCCGCGAGTGTATGGAGCATGGGTGTTTCGACTTCAAGAAAATCTTTATTAAGCAAAAACTCTCGAATGGTTTGGATGATTTTTGAACGTCGTTGAAACTTTTCGCGGCTGTCTTGATTGCTAATGAGGTCGAGGTAACGTTGGCGGTAGCGTTGTTCAACATCGGTTAAACCATGGAATTTTTCAGGCAATGGATAAAGGCACTTGCTGAGGAGCTCGAACTGGTGAACCTTGATTGTTGGCTCACCCGTTTTGGTGACGAAGAGGGGGCCTTTGACCCAGATAATGTCGCCCATATCAATGAATTCTTTGAGAAAAGCGAACGCTTCCTCGCCAATTTCGTCTTTTTTGATGTAAATTTGCATGCGGCCGCTGCGATCTTGCAGGTGGCCAAAGTATGTTTTTCCATGGTCGCGAAGTCCGACAAGCCGTCCTGCGATGGTATATTCTTTTGTGTCGTCTTTTGTTTTTTCAAATTCTTCTCGTGCTTGGGCAATCGTTGTGGCGGTTGGTTTGTAGGCTGGCCATGGATTTTTGCCCATAGCTTGCATTTTTTTTACTTTTTCTAAGCGGATTTCATGTTCATTAAGTGCTGGTTCTGGTGATTGTGGTTGCATGGGAACTTTTCCTTCCATGGTAAAGAATAACTCTGAAGGGGCTGGCCGAGAGAAAGCCCTTTTCCTACTTTGTGTCAGTATACTGCATTTTATGGCGTATGTCAGATAGATTTTTTAGCGATTTTATGGTTGGGACTTGTTTGTTTTATTTTTCTTATTTGGAAATATTTTTGTGGTTTGTTGACTTCGGGTCTTTTTTTTATTTATGATGAATCTAGATAACTGCAGACAAAAACTGTTTTATTGTTATTGATTGACTCTTGGAGGTGCTCTGGGTTATTGGTCAGATTAATGAAAATTAGGTAGGTGATTGAACCTTAAAGAAAGGACGTTTTATGAGGACTATGGGGAACTTTGCCAAAATGCTTTTACTCGCGACATCTTTTGGGTTTGCTTTGAGTTTTGTATCGACACCTCTTTTAGCGGTACGACCATCATTAGAAGAGGCGAAAAAAGAGCGAGAATTATCGCGAACAAAAGCTCAATTGAAAAAACTAAAAGCAAAAGAAAGATCAGAGAAGAAAAAAAAGAGCAAAAAGAAAAAAAGTAAGAAGAAGAAAAAATCTGGAAAGAGCCGTTTTGCTGCCGGCGCGGGTGATGATAAATCATTCAAGCTTTTAGAGCGCATGGAAGATAAATTTGATAAAATTGAAGAGAAGTTTGACGAAAAGTTCGAAAAGTTCGATGAGCGTTTGGATAAACTTGAAAGTAACGTTAAAGAATTAAAGAAACATCTTAAAGACCTTGAGAGTAAAGCTAAAAAGCGTAAAAAGCAAACAGAGGCGCTTTTTAAGGCTTTAAAATCGATGAAGAAATCCAAAAAGGTTGCACCGAAATCAAAGCCTACTGCCGGCAAAAAAACGGTTAAAAAAGTAATAAAGAAAAAGCCTGTAAGTTCAGCCTCGAGCAAGCCTAAGGTAAAGGTAAAAAAGCCTAGTACAAAAATTGCCGAAGAAAGTAAGCCCGGGAGATCGGAAGACGTCGCCAAAAAAGCTGCAAAAAAAATGGTCAAACGAGTGAGAACGGTTAAAAAGCCTGCGGCAAGTAAACCGGTTAAAAGTGGGGAGCTGCAGAGTCCGGTCCGATCAGGAGATGCTGAACCTGGACCTGTAACTTCAACTGAAACACCCGCACCTGCTCCAGAAGTTGCTGTCTAACCTGATCATAAAAAATCACGTTCACCTCGTGTGAAGAAGAGCTACGAAAAGTCGTGGCTCTTTTATTTTTGAGGAATGATGTAAACAAGTTCATTGGTAAAGCTCATGCCTAAATCTTGCCGTGCGATGCGTTCTCGTTCGATTGAATTGGTTTGCCATGAATCGATGTTTTGTTTGATGTCGGAGATTTTTTTTTCAAGCGTTTCAACGTGCGCTTTTTCTTGGTTGTATTCTTTCATGAGTGTTTGATAGGTTCGTATGCCTTGATTTTTATTTTCATAGAGACTCCTTTTCAACATCCCGGTGATTGACTAAAAAACGTACCTTAGGCCACGATTCATTTTTTATTTTTTCAACAAAGGCGACGGATCGGTGTTTACCCCCCGTGCAACCGATTGCAATGGTAACGAAAAATCGATCTTCTTCATAAAATTGTTGCAGCGAATATTGGATGAATGATGAGAGTCGATTCCAATAATCAATAACGGTGGTCTGCCCAAATAGATATTCTTGAATCTCTTTGCTTCGTCCATCGCTTTTCTTGAGGTGTGGTACAAAAAAGGGGTTGGGAAGAAAGCGAATATCGAATACGAGATTGCTTTCTTCTGGCGATCCATGTTTAAAGCCAAACGATATGAGATTAACAACTAATTCTTTGGTTTGAATATCTGAAAAAGCATTACTCACCCACTTGCGTAGATCATGAATATTGAAGGTGTCGGTATCCAGGATTACGTCAGCCGACATGATGATTGGTTCAAGGAGATCTTTTTCCTTGGTGATAGCCGCCCCAAGATCGATGTTATCTGCAAGCGGATGCTTACGGCGCGTTTCTTGGAATCTTTTAATGAGTGTTTGTGTTCCTGCGTTGAGAAAAATTATTTTTATATTGTGGTGAGCTGGATTTTGCTTAAGTCTCTTTATTTCATCCGCAAGATCGTGACAAAAGTGTTCGCCTCGAGCATCGAGTCCAAGCGCAACCTTCAGCGGATTACCTTGGGTCTGGGTTACAAGTTGCAAGAATGTAGCGAGAAGCGGGATGGGAAGGTTATCAACACAAAAAAAACCAAGATCTTCAAGCGCACGCATAACACTTGTTTTACCGGCACCAGATAGGCCTGTAACAATGACAATCTGTTTGTCTTTGTTTTGATTCATAGGAGTAGCGCCCTGTTAAATTTGTTGGTACATTAAACGAGTTGCTATAACTGTAGCATGAGTTTACGGTTATGGAAAAGGGGATAAAAAAATAAAGTATGAAGGAGAGGGAGCATGGTTAAAAAAGGTTTAATAGCCGCGCTATTTTTTGCTGTTCCAAATATACTGTGCGGAAGCGATGTGGTAAACGAGACATCTGTTTCTGATGCAGTTTCATTTGATACGTCGTTATCATTTACCCAGATTGTTCCTCAGACAGAAAGTCCTCTTCTGGTGAGGATTAAAAAAAAACAAGAAAATCGCAGCAAAAAGAGCGGTTCATCTCGATCTGGAAAAAGCGGTCTTGTAAAGTCTTCGCATAAGAAGGTTGTCGAGAAAAAAACCGTGCATGACCAAGAAAAAGATATTTTCCAATGGTTTGCTACCTATGCAGAGGTGGTGAGTTTGGTGCAGAAGAAAGGTTTTAAGACCGTTGATTTTGCAAAATTTATTCAGAATTCTTTAAAATCAGCAGTTGCTAATGTTGATGCGCATTCGGCATTTTTTGATCAGGATAGCTATAAATCTGCGCTGGAGGCAACTTCGGGTGAGTTTTCTGGTATTGGGGTAAGCGTGATCAGCAAAACGCCTGATGATGATGCGCTAGCGATTGTGGATGTTGTTCGCGGCAGTCCTGCTGACAAGGTAGGAATTAAGAGTGGTGATAAAATTGTTGCGGTGAACAATGAGAAGCTGCGCGGACTTTCATCAGATGAGGTGGTGAATAAGCTTAAAGGTAAACTTGGTTCTGAAGTTGGGTTGAAGATTATTCGTCATAGAAAGCCGATGGAGTTTACGGTTAAGCGTGATATTATCAAGGACCAAACCTCGAATTGCTATTATTTTAAAGATCAGAATGTGTATTATCTTTCATTGAGTTTGTTTACAGAGAATGCAGCCAACCAAATGTCAGACTTATTGCGTAAAGCCAATGAGGGTAAGTGTAATGGCATTGTGTTGGATTTGCGGCGCAATCCTG